>CAYWBC010000002.1:94014-102875 GCA_964456285.1 uncultured Bacteroidales bacterium | reverse complement strand
TTAAGATGAACAATGAGCTTTCCAATGAGTTGGGGATTATTGAAACTGACAACTCGAAGCTAAGAGTGATTCTAAATAATCTCTTTAATAATGCTCTCAAATTTACTAAACTCGGATTTATTGAAATACGTGCTTTCTATATGGAGGGAAATGTTCAAATAGAAGTTTTTAATACGGGCATTGGTATTAATAAAAACATGTACAATAAGATCTTTCAGAGATTCAGACAGGTGGAAGTGACTCATACACGACAATATGGAGGAACTGGTCTTGGCCTTTCCATCTCAAAAGCATACATTGAAATGCTTGGAGGTAAAATATGGGTTAAATCTTCCAAAGGAAAGGGTACTACTTTTTTTATTAGTCTACCTGATAAAAAGCATCAAAAGAAGTAAAACGATCAATTTATTTTAACAAATGGAAAACACAAATTACAATTGGTCCAACTACACTATCCTGATTGCAGATGACGAACCTCTGATTATCGATTTTCTCAGAGAATTACTGCTACCTACAAAAATTAACATGCATTTTGCTCAAAATGGGAAACAGGCAATCTCCATTATAGAAGAGCATGATGATATCGATCTTGTATTGCTAGACATAAGAATGCCTGAGATGAATGGATTTGAAGTTATAAAAACCATTAAACCAATCCGCCCTGAATTGCCTTTTATTGCTCAGACAGCCTATGCCTTTTCAGATGACAGGGACAAAATAATAGCAGCTGGATTTGATGACTATATATCTAAACCCATTAACAATGATTTACTTTACAAAAAAATAGAATCTTTTCTTACATAAAAATTAAACCCAAATTAATCAGTAGGAGGCGAAGAATAAGCCGAACTATCTGATTTAGTTGGGTTAACCCCGATTTAGTGATTGTTCAAGCCTGAATTTTTCAGGTTTGATTACTCCCGATTATATCGGGATATCGATTAGTCATTTTTTAATGCGTAATTTGGGTTAAATCAATTCTTTCATTCAATGATTATTAGATTTAAATCGATAGGAATAATATATACTCCTTTTCAAAAAAAGGAAGGCATGCCAATACAACCCGCCGGAGCAATCGGGATGAAAGGTAGTATACGCTTAAAAAAGAAATACATCAGGGGACTGTCAGATCTTGATGGGTTTTCACATATTTACCTGATCTATCATCTGCACAAATCAAAGGGTTTCAATATGGAAGTGATCCCTTTTTTAGATGATAAGCCTCATGGTGTATTCGCCACCCGCGCACCCAGAAGACCAAATAATATAGGGATATCAATTGTGAAGCTGGTAAGTATTCATAAGAATGTGTTAGAGATCGAGAATGTAGACATACTAAACGGTACTCCCCTGCTGGATATCAAACCATATATTCCAGAATTTGACATACACGAGATAGAAAACACTGGTTGGGCAAAAGATATTTCTGAAAAAGTGAAACAAATGAAGGCGGACAAAAGATTTACATAAACATAGATTTTCATTCATTGTACTATGCCTAAATGATTGCTGTCCTATTCCCCTCCCTTAAAACAATTACCAAATTATAATGTTTCTATTTAGGTACAATCATTAATCTATGCGGGTATCATATCTATCATTAATCATATTAATTGTTTTCTGGAGATGTTCTTTGGATGAGGAAGTCATCAACATTGAACCATTAGCAAGCTACAAGTTAACTTTTACTGCCTTCTGGAGCGAAGAAACACACCCTCAAGACTTCCCCCGAAATCCACATTTCTCAGGCCTTATCGGAATGGTTCATAATGAAAATACGGAACTCTTTTATGAAGGCGAACTTGCTTCTGACGGAATAAAAGAAATGGCCGAAAAAGGAAAAAAGGAGCCTCTCGAAATGGAAATCGAGAACCTAATATTAAACGATACAGCAATTCATCTGATCAGCGGAAATTTTCTTAATCAATCGCCAGGTGAAATCATCCATGAATTTCAGGCATCAGAAAAGCATTCACTCGTGAGCATTGTAACAATGATAGCTCCAAGCCCTGACTGGTTTGTTAGCGTATGCAATGTTAATCTGATTGAGAATGGTAAATGGCTTGAGGAAAAAACCCTAAGCCTTTCAGCCTATGATGCAGGAACTGATAGCGGCACAACATACACTTCTGAAAATCAAGAAACAATTCCACATGAGCAAATATCAAAGATTACCTCTCCTCCCCTGGGAATTAATGGTGAGGTTCCTTTATTGGGTATAGTAAGATTTGAAAGAATTCCATAAACTTCATTTGCGATAATATACTTTGTAGTTTTAAATATTTTTAACAGTCTTCAATACCAACTATTTTGTAACTTGCAATTGCTTTAATAAAATATTCTATTCAAGTCTTTCGTTTTTGTTTTATCTCAGATTGCATTAATTCTTTCATACCTAAAACTTAAACAAATGAAAATTCAAGGCCTGAGTATTATCATTTGTTCCTATAATGAAGAAAGAACGGTTTGCGATGTGGTTTCAGCTTGCCGTTTTTACAATCCAGAAAGCGAAATTATTGTTGTTGATGACGGCTCAGAAGACAATTCAGAGCAATTGCTTAATAATCTTGCAAAAACCACCAAGTTCAATTATATCAGACATCTTGAAAATAAGGGAAAAAGTTATGCCATGGTAACTGGTATTAAACATGCCAGCAATGACATAATTCTTTTCTGGGATGCTGACAGCTATGGTATAAAAAAAGAGCATTTTCAAGTCATGCTATGGCCTATTATCCGTAATGAAGCAGATATGGTATTGGGACATACAGCAGCAAAACTTGCAAATTATAAACTATCTCCTTTCAAATCATATACAGGTGAACGTGTCATGTTAAAGAAAGATCTTAATCTGATACTGGATGAAATTCAGGATTTGAGATTTGGTATCGAAACTTATATCAATTTCTATTATCAGACACACGGAAAACGAGTTAAGTATGAGCTACTCGATGGATTAAGAACTTTAACCAAGTTCGAAAAAACAAGCATGATAAAAGCTACAAAAGATTATTTCAAAGAAGGCAATGAGATTGCAAGTATGCTCTTGAAAAATTATAAGTCGAAAGCTGTTATAATCGGAAAGTCTTTAAACTATTCACCTTACAGTATAAAGAAAAACTTTTTTTATGCGAAAAAGAACGCATCAAAGAGAATACAAAATATTTATAACAAGCTAAACAATCTGAACTTCAATTAATCATATTATCATTATCTATTCACAGGGTACGATAGGTAGTTGAAATATCGGAAATTAAACCTCATTTTTCAATAATTTTATTAATTTGGAACACAATTATTTATCTGCCTGTGATAATTGCAATCAAACCCAGCTCAATGAGATTTACATTGTATTTATTATTTACCCTCATATGCTGTATTGCTTCTTCTCAAAATAAAAACCAGATTGACAGTCTTAAGCTGGAATTAAAAAATTCTGAAGACAAGGCTCAAATTCTAAATCAGATTGCTCAAAAATATTTGACCATCTCATCTGAAGAAGCTAATAAATATGCTGATAAAGCCCTGGGAAATGCTGTCATAGAAAATGATTCAACACAAATGGGTGAAGCCCTGCGGATTAAAGCAGAAGTACATATCTCTCAAAATAATTATGAGAAAAGCAGACAACTTGCAGACTCAGCAATCTTGATATTTCGTGAATTAAAAAATCATGAACGTGTAATAAATTGTCAGGTACTGAAAGCTACTGCATATATGCTTCAGGGAGAATACGAAACAGCACTGGAATTGTACGAAAGGTGCATCGAGCAAGCAATGAATCTTGACACAAAAGATATATATGCATCCATTCTTATCCAAATGGGAAGGATATACAGGGTAATTGGAAATTACAAAGAGGCTATGGAAAACTTCCAGAGAGTTAAGACGATAGCCGAAGAATCGGATAACAACTATTTAAAAGCTCATGCTTATCACTTTATAGGCTTAGTGCATGAAGATCAGCAAAATTTTGAATTAGCTATTGAGAATTATTTGATTGCTCTTCCTCTATTCGAGCAAGAAAACATTGTTGCCCAAATGCCTTATTTGTTAATATCACTTGGATCATCTTGCCGGGCAAGTAAAAATTATTCTGAATCAATCAAATATTTCAATCAGGCAAATACATACCTTCAATCACTAAATGACAGATGGGGACTTTCTGAAGTAAACCGAAATAAGGGACTCGCATATATGGATATGGATAAACTTGACTCAGCATGGATTTGTTTTGACCGTTCACTTAAATACAGTAAAGAAATCAATGAAAAAGCAGGAGAATGTTCTTCAATGAATTATATGGGGGAAATTTTGGTAAATCAACAGAAATACAAACTCGCACTGGAATATCTGGATACGGCCTTAACACTAAATAGTCAAATTAATAATAAATTATATCTTACAAATATTCTCTTTAACCGGGGAAAATGCAAAGTTTACATGGGCAATTACAACGAAGGATTAAACCTACTTAAAAGAAGCCTTTATCTGGCAGATTCATTAGATATAAGGTATGAAAAAATGGTCATCAATAAGGAGATATCAACTGCCTATTCAAAACTTAAAAAATATAAGAAAGCCTTGGATCATTACGAAATATATGCTGAATTAAATGATTCAATATATAAAGCAGAAGCCAACCATGATTTCATTCAGATGGAAAAGAAATATCAATCGGAAAAACAGAAACAGGAAATCGGACAACTCAAACTGGACAAGATTGAACAAGATGTTAGCATCAAAAAGCAACGCTCCGCAAGAAATATATTTATTTTAGGATTTTTATTTGCTTCAATAATCAGTTTTCTCTCCTATAAAAGTTATAGGGTAAAGAAAAAAGCTGATATGGAAAAGGAGTCTTTACTTAAGGAGATACATCATCGTGTAAAAAACAATTTACAGGTTATTTCAAGTCTCCTAAGTATCCAGACTGAAAATGTAAGCGACACAAAAGTAATCAGTGCAGTAAAAGAAAGTCAAAGTCGTGTAAAAGCAATGGCGCTTATACACCAATTGTTATATCAGGAAAAAAATCTGTCTCAAATTGACTTTAGCACCTATCTTCCTCAATTGTCCAATGCATTATCATCCATATTTAAGAAGGAAGGTGCAACTATTCTCACAGAAATTAATGCAGAAAATATTTCTTTTGATATTGATACTGCAATCCCCCTGGGATTGATTGTTGCCGAGCTAATCGCAAATGCCTATAAATATGCCTTCAATGATATAGGTGCAGGGAAGATCACAATAAATATGGAAAAAATCCAGGGTGAGGAATATTTGCTGTCAGTTACAGACAATGGTCCGGGATTGCCTGAAGGAATTAATATTAAGGAATTAAACTCTATGGGACTTAGGCTGGTAAATATTCTTACAGATCAGCTGGACGGGGTATTTAATTATAAGTATATGCATGGAGCAATATTTACCCTTAAATTCACTTATATAAATTAAACCGAAGCATCATGTTCAAAATCAGAATACTTATTGTAGAAGATGAATTAATAATAGCAGAAGATCTGAGGATACATCTTGAAAAGTTAGGGTATTCTATTACAGGAATTGCAAAATCATATGAAAGAGCTCTGCAACTTATAGAAGCGGAAGAGCCAGATTTAATGCTTATTGATATAAAGCTAAAAGGAGATAAAGATGGAATTCATTTGGCTGCCAAAGTAAAAGAAAAATATGACTTTCCTATAATCTTTTTAACGAGTCATGCTGATAATAATACAGTTGAAAGAGCGAAAAAAGTGCATCCCAATGGATATCTGATTAAACCCTATGAGCGGGAAGATCTATATACTTCTGTTGAAATAGCTTTCGCCAATTATATCCAGATAAAGGCTGGCGAACAAGAATCCAGGAAACTTATTGAAGAAGATAGTGCTATACTAAATGATAGCATTTTCGTTAAAAAAGATCATCTGCTAATAAAAATTCGATTCGATGAATTGGAATGGATTAAAGCCGAAAGAAATTACCTTGAACTACACTGCGGTGAGAACAAACATTTGATACGGTCTACTCTGCATGATTTTCTTGATAAATTACCTCAAAAACAGTTCTTTCAGATTCATCGCTCTTTTGCAATTAACCTTAAACACATAACTGCAATAGAATACAACTTTGTTCGCATGGGTGAACAAGATATACCGCTTGGACGTTCGTTTATTGATCCTCTAAAAGAAAAATTAAAGATTATTACCTAGTCTTATTTTTTCCTGGAATAAAAGTAAAATGTAAAGCATAATAATAGCTTAACAGCTGACCCCGATTAACAATTTCTCATCCCTTGAGAAATTCCATTTATCCCCCATTACCGTAGTTCAACACAAATTTTTGATGAATAACAGAATCCTTGATATTTTGGCTATTCAATTCTGGAAATAGAAAGTCAAATCTTCAATTATATCATTATGGAAAATTCAATTCTAAAATCCTTACAAAAAGTATTTCTTCTGGTTTATTCCATTTTCTATTTGTGCTCTGGTTTATCCGGACAGGAACCTGGAAAAATTACCGAAGAATCTATGAAAGTGCCAGATCCAATTCAAAAAACAAACACCACTGGCAAATTTATTGAAAAGTCTACAGGATCTTTTATTATAGTACGTTTGCCCAACTATGTGCTTGATGGTCTTGATCATACAACTATTTCATTAACGCATTCGTATTCAATACCTGAAGGGGCAATAATTATCAGTATTGAGTATTCTTTTTTAATTGATGACAATAGTAATACTGCTGATTTTTATCCCTATGATTACCTTGTCTATCTTTCATCGGACGCACACGCTGGCACTGCGTACCTGGGTGTGTATGAAAACGTGGGAACACCAGGCTCACACCTTGATCAAGGTGGCGATGATGATGATGATAATGATACAGACATTGATGTAATATATCGACCAAGCTCTGCATTCAATGGAGAAGATGCATCACAGGGTTTCCAGTTAACTGTTTGGAATACTTACAGTGGTGGAGAAGGAATAATTAAATCTGTTCAGATAAAAGTATATTGGGAAGTCCCGGATCCAAACCTAAGAACTAGCTATACACCTTCAGGTTGGGATGATCCTCTTGTAGTAAATCACATCTCAGGCTCCAAAGAAGATGCAGCAACTTTGTTTGCCGGAGCTACAACTTACTTAAATTTCAATTACAGGAACGATGCTATTGCTATTCCATCATCTCCAACCTATACATTTATTACATATATAGACGATGTGGTATTTCTAGCATGGAGCAGAAATGGGGCAGATGCCAATACTACCTATCCATTCACAAACAAGGCTCATACATTTACAGAAGGAGAACACACGGTATGCCAACGAGTGGATGTACTCAATTCAATTGACGAATCAAATGAAGACGATAATTTATATTGCCGTACACTTACATGGGTAGGACCTCCCGAAACTCCAATATTATCTGCTCCTTCAAATGGTGCCGACTGCCAGAGTACATCTATAACATTTAGCTGGAACTTTTCTGCCATTGTAACTTATTATGGGATATTAATAGATGACGATGATGATTTTAGCAGCAATTTGATTTCTGATGAAATATGGGGAGCATCAACATATCATGCTACTGATCTGGCTCCAAATACAACATATTACTGGACAGTAGTAGCTATTAATCTTGCGGGGGATAGTGAGTTTTCACCTGCAAGATCATTTACAACTGCCCCTTCAGATCCATCCGCTCCATCACTGTCTACACCTTCCAACAATGCTTCTTGTCAGCCAACCAGTATTAGTTTCAGTTGGGGTTCAACCAGCGTTGCCGATAGCTATCAACTTATGGTTGATGATAACAGTGATTTTAGCTCACCTCATTACAATGAAGATAATCTAAGCTCTACATCCCAGACTGTAACAGGTTTGTCTGATGGACAAACCTATTATTGGCGGGTTAGAGGAAAGAATACCTGTGGAACTAATGGATCATGGTCTGCAACCAGAACTATTACAATAGCCAACGCCATTCCTGTTGATCCCGCACTTAGTTCTCCTGCAGATGCAGTTATATGTCAGCCTATTGACTTATCTCTTGTATGGAGTGCCGGAATGGGCGCTAGTAGTTATATGATACAGGTTGACAACAATTCAGATTTTAGCAGTACTATTCTGGATGAGGACGGAATTGTAGAAACTTCACAGGCTTTAAGCGGCTTAAGCGAAGGTACTACCTACCATTGGAGAGTTAAATCGGTGAATTCATGTGATGATGAAAGCGACTGGTCTTCGACCAGGAGCTTTACAACTGAAATTTCAAGTATAGGTACTCCAACATTAAGCGGACCTGAAAATGATGCAAGCTGTCAACCGCTAAGCCCAACACTAACATGGGTAAACGTTACAAATGCCATTGAATACATGTTGGAAGTTGATGACAACAATGATTTTAGCAGTCCGGAATACACTAAAACCTGTGTAGGAAACAGTCAAAACTGCGATGAGTTAAGTGAAAATACAATATATCACTGGCGAGTATCTGCAAACGGAAATTGCAGTTTAACAGGAGATTGGTCCGAACCGAAGAGTTTCAGTACAGGCAATGCTGAAATTGATTCTCCAACACTAACAAGTCCTTTGGATAACAGTGATCAAACTGTATCTCAAACTCTTATATGGTCTGCAGTTGCCGATGCAAGCGACTACCAGGTGCAGTTAGATGATAACGATGACTTCAGCTCTCCTCTTTATGATGAAGAGGTAGCAGGAACCAGCCTGGCAGTGTCAGGATTAGAGGTAGGCACAACCTACTACTGGCAAGCACGCGCTAATGGCACATGTTCAACCAGTGAATGGTCAGATATCTGGCAATTTGGAACAAGTTCAACCGGT
>CAYWBC010000002.1:86145-94004 GCA_964456285.1 uncultured Bacteroidales bacterium | reverse complement strand
AATTACCAGTACATCAGAAAATAGTTATTTACTCGGACAGAATTATCCAAATCCATTTATGGAATCAACAACAATTGAATTCACCATACCAAAAGAAGGTCACGTGAAACTCGAATTCATGGATCTTCAAGGCAAACTGATTGATGCCTTTACAGGATACTTTCCTGCCGGCAATCACTCAATGGAAATAAAATTAAGTGAAAAGGCATTTCCAGGTGTATACTTATACCGCATGAAAACAGAAGGATTTATTGATACGAAGTTATGTGTTGTGCGTTAAATCCAAGATTATTGGAAAAAGCCGCTCTCCTATGGGCGGTTTTTTTATGCAATTTTATACCACAATATTTCTAATTGGAACATTATCTTTATAGTAAATAAAAAACCAATACTGAAAATTATGGCTGATTCCAAAAGATTATTATCGCTGGATACCCTTCGTGGCTTTGATATGTTTTGGATCATTGGCGGAGACATCTTATTCAGAACTTTAGGTGAAACCACCCATTGGGGTTGGGCTGAATGGTGGGCAATACAAATGGAACATGTGGAATGGGAAGGATTTCATGCCTACGACCTGGTTTTTCCCTTGTTTATGTTTATTGCAGGAGTCTCGCTAACATTATCAATAAAAAGCAAATTAGCCGGTGGAGCAAGCAAAATCTCATTGTATAAGAAAAGTATTAAAAGAGCAATTATCCTTATTCTCCTTGGATTTGTTTACAATGGTTTCCTTAATTTTCAATTCACTTCATTCAGGTTTGCCAGTGTATTGGGCCAGATTGGTCTCGCATATTTAATTGCTGTTATTATTATTCTGAATACGCGTAAATTCTATATAAGAATTATTTGGTTAATTGGGATTCTAAGTACATATGCTTTTCTACAATTGGTAATTCCGGTTCCAGGATGCGGAGCAGGGATATTAACCCCCGAATGCAGTATCAACAGCTATATTGATCGTTTATTTTTACCGGGAGTTTTGTATGGGAAAGTATTTGATCCGGAAGGCATTTTATGCATTATATCCGCTTCAGCTATAAGCCTTTTGGGAGCTTTGGCAGGAGAGATTTTGCAGGAAAAGAAATATACAAATTACAGGAAGATAAGTATTCTTTCCCTATCTGGTATATTGCTTGTAATTACGGCAGCATTGCTGAATAATTCTTATCCTGTAATTAAAGCTGCCTGGACCACAACATTCAATATGCTTACAGGTGGCATAAGTTTACTCCTTCTGTCATTGTTTTATCTGATTGTTGATGTTTGGGGATTTCAAAAGTGGACTTTCTTTTTCAGGATCATAGGACTTAATTCAATAACAATCTATATGGCATCTGTTATGATAAATTTCAGTGCCACTTCAGAATTCCTTTTTGGTGGATTTGCTGGTTTGTTTGGAGATTATGAATCCATAGTTTTAATACTCGGTCTTATTTTTATTGAATGGTTATTTCTGTATTTTCTCTATAAGAAGAGAATTTTTCTGAAAGTATAAGATAGTTTTCTATTCCTGTTGAAAAGCATGATGTAATCAGTTAATCATCAAAATTATCTGGATCAGGTCCAATTCTTTCGTTCCGATCAAGTGCATCTATTTTTCTAATATCATCATCTATGAGCTCAAAATCAAACAGATCTGCATTGGAAATGATACGTTCTTTATGCACTGATTTTGGAATTGTAATGATCCCCTTTTGCAAATCCCATCTGAGTACAACCTGCACAGGACTCTTTCCATACTTATTTGCAACCTCAATAATTTCCGGAATATTGTTTACTTCCCCTTTCAATATCGGCGACCAGGCCTCGTACTGAATATGATTTCGTGCACAAAAATCCAACAGTTCTTGCTGTACAAGATGAGGATGAAACTCATTTTGATTTACCATTGGAATAGTAGCTTTTAAGTTCAATAAAGTTTGAATGTGATGTTCAAGAAAATTACTGACCCCAATGGCTCTAACCAGCTTACGTGCATAAAGTTCTTCAAGAGCTTCCCAGGTTTGAACAAACAAGTTATCGACAGGCCAGTGAATAAGATACAAATCAATACAATCCATCTTCATTTTATCGAGACTAGTCTGAAAAGCATCTAGTGTTTGTTGATAACCCTGATCCTCATTTAAAACTTTTGTTGTAATGAAAATTTCATCCCTCCTAATATTACTTGTTCTTACAGCTTCTCCAACACTTTCTTCATTCAAATACATTGCTGCAGTATCTATATGTCTGTAACCAGCCTCTAAAGCCCAATGAATTGCCTGTATTGTTTCCTGTCCTCTTGCTGACTCAAAAACTCCAAGTCCGAAATATGGCATAAGTACTCCATTGTTCAATCTAAAAGCACCATTTATATCAGTAATCTCTTTCATTGTTCTATATTTATAGTACTGTTAATTATTGCAAATTTATTCTTTCTATTAAACTTACAATATAATGCCACAACGTGATTTTTTATTGCAACAAATTGAACAGATGTCTCAGGCATTTGCCGACCTGATAAAAAGACTACTTGGTTTGAAAATTGAAAATACTGAAGAAGAAACTCAACAAGCAACCAATGAATTATTGAAAGATCAACTCAATACTTCCATGAAGGAATTGCTAAGTATTCCGCCTGGAAAAATTTCTGAATTCATTGTAAAGGAAAAAGGACTGGATGAATCAAACCTGGAGTTACTTGCTGATGTGCTGGTTCTTAATGCCAAAGCCAATTCAATTCAAACAGATCAGGAAAAATTATATCAGACTGCACTTGAAGTATATCAATGGGTCGATAATGAAAGCAGAACTTTTTCAATGGAAAGACAAAACAAGGTCCGGGAAATAGAGGATTATCTCACAAAATAGTATGAAATGAAAAAGGAGCAATAAAATAATCATTGCTCCCTTCCATGTTTTTTATACAATTATTTTTATTCCTTCAATATCTTAAGTAAAGTATCCTTTTTATCTGTATTCAAATGGATCAAATACATTCCGGATCTCAGATTTTGTAAATCCAAATGAATTTCATCTTCTTCATGCTCAAAAATTTGTTCAAGTACTATTTGTCCCTGCATATCCAATACAGATACATTTATATTCTGACTATAATCAACCAGATAAATTGTAAGATTATCCTTTGTTGGATTAGGATATACCTTAAATTCCTGATTCATAATATTTTCATCAATTTCTGTTAATGCAATATTATAACAATCTGATGTATCTGAACAACCGTTCTCACTAATAATTACTGCATAATTACCGCTTTGTGATGCTGTGAATGACTGACTGTTTTCACCTGCAATTACTGAATTATTATCATCACAATCGATCCATTGAAAATCAGGACCATCTGCGTTAGCTGTTAATGTTGTTCCGGCTTGAGATACAGAAACATCAACAGAAGCAATATCGATATTCGTAACAATTATACTATCGCAACCATTTACTGTAATCAGGTTACTGGTATAGCTTACTGAAGAAATGATACTGTCCTGTATGGTACCGTCAGGGAAGGTATAACTGTCACCGCTGCATATTGTAACCGCTTCTGAAATATATACTGAATTTACATTTACCGTTGTACTTATCAGACTATCACAACCATCAACGGTAGTAAGATTACTCACATATTGGATAGTGGATGTGATATTATTCTGTGTAGTTCCATCAGGAAATGTGTAGCTTTCTCCACTACAAACCACCACTGACTCAGATATGTTATACACCGGGTTAATATTAACTGTTGTGTTAATCACACTATCACAACCATCCATGGTAACCAGATTACTTATATAAAGAATAGTTGATGTGATATTATTTTGAATGGCCCCATCCGGAAATGTATAACTTTCTCCACTACAAACTACCACTGACTCAGATAAATTATACACCGTATTAACATTTACTGTTGCTGTTATTATGCTATCGCAACCATGTATTGTTGGGATATTACTAACATGAATAACAGATGATGTAATGTTGGTCTGGATAAATCCATCGGAAAAAGTATAACTATCTCCACTACAAACTATATCTGTCACGGTTAGGTTATATACCGGGTTCACATTTATGGTTGTTGTAATTATACTATCACAACCATTAATAGTAAGAAGGTTGCTTACATGAGTAATTGTTGATGTGATATTATTTTGAATAAATCCATCAGGAAATGTATAAGAATCTCCACTGCAAACCATTGCTGTATCTGATAGGTTAAATACCGGATTTACATTTACTGTCGTTGTGATAATGCTATCGCAGCCATTTATGGTAAGCAAATTGCTTACGTATGTTACCATTGAAGTGATATTGTTCTGAGTGGATCCATCAGGGAATGTATAAACCTCTCCACTGCATATGGCGAATTCCTCTACAATATTATATACAGGATAAACATTTACTCTTGTATTTATTATACTATCACAATAATCAATGGTGCTAAATCGGCTAATATGGCTTGTTGCACTTGTAATATTAGTTTGAGTAATGCCATCAGGGTATGTGAAATTGCTGCCACTGCAGATAAAAACTGTGTCTGAAAAACTGTACGTTGGTAAAACATCTACTTGCAATGGAACCCGTGTAGTTCCCGGACATCCATCAAGACTTTTTGCGTAGAAAGTTGTCGATTCATGCAAGGGACCTGTAATATAAGTTGCGCCCTTTGCAATAGGTGTAAAAAAATCATCTTCAGAATACCATAATATTGTACCACTTCCATCAGCAAACAACATTGTCCTTTGACCATTGCATATTTTCATATCGCTTACTATAGGATCATCTGGTTTTTTAATAGATTGAATGGTGACAACAGCACTGGTTGCATTATTCTTTAAATTTTCATCCCTGGCAGATGACCCTATTATGCTGGCATAAGAGGTGAAGGTAAATGTTTTTACGTCCCCATTTACAAAGCCATCAATCAATAGCGTTGCATTCTCATTGGGTGGAATTGAAGGAATCTGCCAATGACCTGAACGGTGGTTGTAAATTCCATTTTCAGTTTTTGAATTTTCAAAAGTATATCCTAACGGAAAGGCGGCAGTGGCGACTACATTAAATGCTGTATCGGGACCTGCATTAAACAGATTGATTTTGTATACAATATCGGAATTTTCACATAAAACCATATCTGACTGTTCGAGTGTAATTTCTAAATCTGCGCTTTGCTTTGGTAAATCACCAAATACCATTACTCTATTCATAGAGATGCCGGCTACCCATAATCTGCCATTCAGATCACTTACAACATCAGATACCCCACTGAAGTTATTTGAAGTAGGTGATCCGGAAGGAGCAAAATTTACACTTGAAGAAAAATCCTGCTGGCCCAATACAAGATCTGCCTTTGCGCCATTTGCAGTTGGTAAAGAGTTGTATACCAAAACCCTGTTATTGCCATACTCCGCAACAGCCAGTTTACCTTCATAAGTAGTAATGACAGAATAAGGCATATTCATTTCTGTTTGGGATGTTCCAGATGAGGAAATTCCAAAATCATCATGCCCGATAACAATAGTTGCTGATTCTCCATCAGTAACAGGAATTGAGTCGTATACAAAAACCTGGTGTGATAATTCGTTTGTAATTAGAAGTTGTCCGCTTGGTGTCAAATGAACACTATGCGGATGATAAAGCTGGTTTGCATTTGCTCCGGAATCGCTACTGTTAAAAGTTTCCTGACCAATAACTACGTCTGCTTCTTTAGAATTAACAGTAGGTATTTCATTCCAGATTAAAACCCTGTTGCTATTCATATCAGCAACAAGCATCCTTCCATCTGGTGCAACAAGGATGCCTGCCGGATGATCTAAGCGATTTTTCTTTGTCGATGCACCTGTTAGGTAGAAATCAGATTGTCCTACAACAACATCTGCAGGCTGGCCATTTCTTACGGGTATTGAATTCCAAATTAGCACCCTGTTTTGATCACCACAGGAGGCAATTAACTTTTTGCCGTCGGGACTCCAGGCCACACCGTTAAAACTACTGGAATAAAACTCAGATGGACCCGGATTAATTGTAGTAAAATCACGATTACCAACTTCTACATCTGCCGGCTGACCATTATTATCCGGCAATTCATACCAGATCTTAATTGATCCGCTTTTAAGCTCAGCTAATGCAAGCATACCCTGCGAGCTTATGGCAATACTGGAAGCTGTAATAGATATTGAATCACTTATATTTATCCACTGTGATCTGAAATCAGGCTGTCCAATTACCATACTTGCATCCTGGAAGTTGGAAAAATTCTGCTGTGCAAATGTACCAATCGTCATTAGTACAGTACATAATAGGGTCATAGAAGTCTTCATAGTCATATCCTTCTTTATTGGCCAAGTCGAATGTTTAGTAGGGACAGACTCTGCTTTTTCTTATTGTTACAGGTTGATAACAATGGTGGTTCTCTTCCTGAAATTCTTAATACACTGAAATATTTGATGTATTATTCCGTAATCTTTTACTACAATTCTCTATTCAGAGTTGCAAATATTAGTAGGATCAGAAAAGGAAAATAGCTTAAATTATTTCAGATATGAACGGATTCTTATTGCTAAATCAAGGTTTTAGAGAATAGGAAGAAATTAAATTCATAAAAATCAATGACTAGAGAGTTTTGACGAAAGTCCTGTTTTAAATGACAAACGACAAATTATAATTGCAATGTATTTTAAACCGTATTTCTGTTATTTGCAGATTAACAGTAACTTACAAAGTTACTGTGAGAGAAGTTGAAGGTTTCCATAATATTCTTTCATTAGTTTTTGTATTTACAGATAATTTCTTCGAGAAAAATGAACTATTAAGAAAAAGGGCAGCCTTTTGGCTGCCCTTTGTAAGCTTAAACCTCTAATTTCCCTAATCTTTTATAATCCTTAAAACTGCTGATTCAGTATTTGCATAAATATATATCAGATATATGCCCGGATCAAGTTCATTCAGATCCAACTGAAGTGAATTTTGCTCAGTTTCCTGGAGTTGATCAAGTACCATCTGCCCCTGCATATTAAATACTGCAATATGTACTTCAGAATAGTAATCGGGAAGAATAATACTTGCAACGTCAGTTACAGGATTTGGATATAATACGATGTTTTTTTCAAATAGGCTTTCTTCAATTCCTGATACAATAACATTGTAGCAATCGGATGTATCTGAACAACCGTTCTCGGTAATAATTACTGCAAAATTTCCGCTTTGCAGAGCTGTGAATGATTGACTGGTTTCACCGCTTTTTTCGGAATTCATATTATCGCAATCGATCCATTGATAATCAGCACCAACTGCATTGGCTATTAATGTTGCTCCTGTCTGGGATAAAGAAATATCAACAGAAGCAATATCTATATTCGTAATAATTATGCTATCGCAACCGTCGATTGTAATCAGGTTACTGGAATAGCTAACTGAAGAAATAATATCTTCCTGTGTAGTACCATCAGGGAAAGTATAACTTTCTCCACTACATAATTCAACCGATTCGGATAGATTGTATACTGGATTCACATTAACAGTGGTAGTTATTATACTATCGCAATCATCAATCGTAACCAGGTTACTTGCATGAAGTATAGTTGCAGTAATATCATCCTGGGTAGTGCCATCAGGGAAAGTATAGCTTTCTCCGCTACATATTGAAACAGTTTCAGAAAGGTTATAAACCGGATTCACTGTTACCGTAGTAGTAATTATACTATCGCAACCGTCAATACTAACAAGATTACTTACATATACAACAGTAGAAGTGATGTTATTCTGAATAGTTCCGTCCGGAAATGTATAACTATCTCCACTGCAAACTGCTCCTGCATCCGATAAATTATATACCGGATTTACATTTACAGTTGTTGTAATTATGCTAT
>CAYWBC010000002.1:9493-86045 GCA_964456285.1 uncultured Bacteroidales bacterium | reverse complement strand
CGCAACCACTTATAGTAAAGAAGCTGCTTACATGAACTACTGTCGATGTTATATTATTCTGTGTTGTTCCATCCGGGAATGTGTAGCTATCTCCACTGCATACAATTGCTGCTTCTGAAAGGTCATATACCGGGTTAACATTCACAGTTGTTGTAATTATGCTATCGCAACCACTTATAGTAAAGAAGCTGCTTACATGAACTACTGTCGATGTTATATTGTTCTGAGTGAATCCATCATGAAATGTATAATTGTCTCCGCTACATACTGTTGCATTATCGGAAAGATTATATACCGGATTTACATTAACTGTTGTAGAAATAATGCTGTCGCATCCATAAATTGAAAGCAAATTGCTTGTATAGAGAGTTGTTAATGTAATATTATTTATTACTGTTCCGTCAGGAAAGGTATAACTATCACCACTACATACAACAACTGTTTCTGTTTGATTATAGACCGGATTGATGGAAACATTTACCGGAACTCTGCTAAAGTTAGGGCAACCATTATTTGCCTCAACGTAATAAGTTGATGCAGTTGATAAGGGAACTGTTGTATAAGTATTCCCTGTATCTAATGGAACTACATCATCAATACTACTATACCATGATAGAGTTCCTGTTCCGGAAGCAGACAATAGTGCTGCTGAACCATCACAGGTTTCAGTATCAGAGGCTATAGGATCAGCCGGTCTTGTAATTGCAAGTATGGTAACACTTACACTTGTGCCATTGTTGGTTAAATTTGTATCAATGGCTGATGAGCTAATGATATTTGCATAAGTGGTGATTGTCTGACCTGACATACCACCATTAACAATTCCATTAATAATAAGAATCGCGCTGTCATTCGGAGCAATAAAAGGTATACTCCAATAACCCGAAAGTTGATTATAATTCCCATCAAGGACGGTGATATTATCAATTGAGTATCCAACAGGAAATGCCGTTGTTGCAACAACACTTTTAGCTGTGTCAGGTCCCGGATTATTTATTCTAATCCTATATACCACATTACTTGAATCGCACAATGAATTCGATGATTCATCAATAGTAATTGAAATATCTGCACTATCAGAAGGCAGACTACCATAAACCATTACTCTATACATATCTCTACCTGCCGCATATAGCCTTCCATTCAAATCTGTTGCTACATTATAGGGTCTTTGTAGATTATTGGTATCAGCAGCTCCAGACGGTGCGAAAATTGTATTTGAGTTGAAATCAGGCTGTCCCAGTACTACATTTGCATGTGCTCCATTTGTCTGAGGTACTGAATCAAAAATAAGTACTCTGCTATTTCCAAATTCAGCAATTGCCACTTTCCCATGAGGGGTAACAGTTGCTGCTACCGGAATACTTAATGTTGAATCAGAGACTCCGGCAGTTGCCTGACCAAAAACTTTGTGCCCGATAACAACTGTTGCAGATTCTCCATTGGAAACCGGTATGGAATCATAGATAAATACATTATTGTTACCGGTATTTGCTATAAGGAGTTTACCTTCAGGTGAGAGATTTACTCCCCACGGATTATCCAATTGATTTGCCTGGTCTCCAGCTGCACTTAAATTAAAACCTGTCTGGCCAATAACCACATCGGCTGATGTCCCATTAACTGATGGGATACTGTTCCAGACTAATACTCTGTTATTATTATATTCTCCAACTAGTAATCGACCATCAGGTGATACCATTACTCCACAAGGATATCTTAAGTTATTGGCTCCATTGCCAGCACCTGTAGAAGTAAAATTAGACTGACCCAATACAACATCTGCAGGCTGACCGTTGGTGGAAGGAATAGAATTCCATATAAGCACTCTGTTCTGGCTACCACAAGCTGCAATTAGTTTGTTTCCGTCAGGACTCCATGCCACACCATCAAAGTTTGCTGCATAAGCTTGAGTAGGGCCCCCGTTTTGAGTCGTAAAACTTGGATTACCCACTTCAATATCAGCAGGTTGTCCATTTCTCGTTGGCAAAGTGTACCATATTTTCACCGAACCCCGGCTTTGTTCAGCAACTGCCAACATACCCTTCGAGCTTATTGCACTGTATGAAGGTCCACCTGCAATAGAATCATTGCGAGTGGTATATTGCGACTGAAAATTTGGCTGACCAACAACCATGCTTGCATTTTCAAAAGTGGTATATGTCTGTTGACAAAAGCCATTCAACATAAGAATAAGGCCAATAAAAAAGGATATTATTTTTTTCATGATTACAATTCTTTAATGATGCTTATCATCTTTATTGGTGATCTATATCACCATATTCATTCCATTAGACGTATTTTCAGATTTTTTTGTTACACAGCAGAAATACAAGTTCTGCAATAGGGTATTAGAAAAAAAAGAATGAAAATTATGTAACAAGCTCATTTTCTTTGAGTTATTTTTGATGTTATTTCAATATTAAAAATAAATTGATTCATGTAGCTTTTGATAAAAGAAGGGTATGTATAGAGCAATGTATATGAATCTTAGAGATAGTTTATATTTCATTCTAATATGTGGAGACAATTTACAAATGCAAAAACTCATTTAAATTCAATAAGTAGAAATGCGCTGTTAATTCAGCGCCTTTTCTTTTCCTTGTAAAAAAAATATGTATTTTTATCAGCCTTAGTTGCAAATAAGCATTTAGCAATTAAGGGAAGAACCCGCTTAGTGTTTATTACTTTAGTAACCTAATAACATTTACAATGGATAATCAGAAATTTGGCAAATTATCATTCAAAGAAAAATTCGGATATTCCCTGGGAGATGCTGCGGCCAATGTGGCCTGGAGACCACTTATGGCGTTCCTTCCTATTTTCTACACCGATACTTTTGGCTTGCCGGGAGCAGCAGTAGCTCTTCTATTGGTCCTAACTAGGTCCTTTGATGGCATTACAGATGTAATAATGGGCACCATTGCCGACAGAACAGAGACAAGATGGGGGAAATTCCGTCCTTATCTCCTTTGGACTGCTGTTCCTTTTGGCTTATTGCTTGCCTTAACATTTACTACTCCAAATTTCACCGTTACTGGTAAATTAATTTGGGCATATACTACTTACGTTTTATTAACACTTGCTTATACCGCAAACAATGTTCCCTATTCTTCTTTATCAGGGGTTATGACAGGAAGTATTTTGGAACGTACAAGTGTATCTTCCTTCAGGTTCTTTGGAGCCTATCTTGGAGGCCTGATTTCCATAGGCTTTCTTCCAAAACTTGTTCAATTTATCGGCTCAAAAATGGATCCAGAGGGCATTAACAGCAATGCTCTTGGATATCAATATACTTTTTATATTCTGGCTTTTCTATTGGTGGCATTCTCACTTATTGCATTTGCATCAACAAAAGAAAGAATAAAACCTCCGAAATCTCAAAAAGCAAATTTTATTGCTGAATTTAAAGATCTTATTAAAAACAGGGCATGGGTAATCATGTTAATTGTTGGTTTCCTCTGGGTAACATATAATTCTATCAGGCAGGGAGCAGCACCCTATTATTTTAAATGGTACTTCGGAAAAGAAACATTGGTAGGTATCTTTTTTATAGGTGTAATCCTAGCTTCCATGGTATCTTCATTTATTGCTACTCCTCTAACAAATTTCTTTGGAAAAAGAAAGTTGTTTATAATAGTTATGATTGTTAGTGGATTGTTTACCTGTGGTATTTACTTTGTGCCTCAAAACAATATTCCAATGTTCTTTGTTTTAGGAATTCTTGCTGAACTTGCCGCAGGAATAATGCCTATATTATTTTTTGCGATGTTAGGAGATACTGCAGATTTTTCTGAATATACCTTTGGCAGAAGAGCTACCGGACTCACGTTCTCTGCAGGTACTTTTGCAATGAAGTTTGGTGGAGGAATGGCAGGTGTAGCTATGATGCTGGTTCTGAAAATTCAGGGTTATTTTGGACAAGGTGTAACTGAACAATCTCATGAAGCATTGAACGGAATTCGATTGATTAATAGTTTTGTGCCAGTGGTATTTATAGTGATAGCTATTTTGATTATTTTACTTTATCCCCTCACTACTGAAAAAATGATCGAGATTGAAACCGAATTGAGATCAAGAAAAGAAAAAGAAGAATAAGCTTAAAAGATAACATAAAAAATGACCTGAGTGCGTACGCACTCAGGTCTTTTCATTTTCATCATCACTGAATTTAATTAACAAATAAATCCTAACTAACTAAACTAACCTAAAACTTACTAACTATAAACCAAATACTTCTTTAGATAAATTTCAATTCTATCAATTTTCCCAGTTCTTCTGAATATCTCCTTTGATATCTCCTGAGAAAGTTCAAGTTTCTTTTCTGTTAAAACTGTTCCCGCATTGAAGTATACACTTACTTCATTCCTATCCCTTAATTTATATAGAACCGGAATCTGACAATAAGAAAAAACAACAGTATTTTCGGCTATTTGTAATGCTTTTTTCAATCCATTTATGACATAATAGTGGAAAGTAGCTGAAGAGGATAAAAACTCTTCCTTCTTCAAAAGTGAAGGCTTAAAATGTATCCGACCATTTTCTATACATATTCCAAGCTCTCCCCACCTTGAAAGAATATCCTCCTTAACCTGACCAGTCATACCGGGCTGCTGAACACCACAATGCTGTGGTGTATGAGAATATGGATCGGTTGGAAATGCTCCATAATCTGCAGGATTTTTATGCAATCCCATTCCTTCCTTCACTTCATTATAGCAATCTGCCAGACGCTTTAGAACAGATCCTGATTCGCCATTTTCGACAGCCCAAAAATATGCTTCCTGTACTGCCAGATTCAGTTTTGCCACCATATGCCAATATATACTTCCAAGGCCTTCGTATTTGAAAAAAGTTCCTGATCTCCCCGTAAAAGAATGATGATTAAAAGTATCTTCAAAAAGACGAACAATTAATTTCTTTTCTCTGTCAATAATATCATTATCGTAATCAGGTCTGAGTTCCTCTAACATGGAAACCAGATCTTTGCTATTCTTAAAAGCCCCGTTAAACTGGAAAGTATCATAATCTAATGGTTTCAATATTCTGAAATCTTTTCTTTTCAAACATTCATTGACCAAAACAAGGGAAGAAATGTCAGATAGTGGCACTCGGTTTTTTTCCAGAAAACGAGGCAGGTTCCTATTCGGATACAAGGTATAGCTCTTCTGATCAGAGCTATACATATCACTATTTTTTAATGCATCAAGAACATCCAGTGATTGTTTTCCGTCAAGTACTCCACTATTTAAAATAGCTACCTGACCTTCTAACATTTCATGCAAGTTAACAATGGAGATGCCTCCATCTTCCTCTAATCTCATCAGGTTATAGGAATGGAATAACTTATCCTCCCTCTGATTATGAGCAATTGTTGAATCAATGTATTGCAATACAAGAGAAAGAAAATCAGTAAGTTCTTTTATTTTTAAAGATGATTTTTTTCCTTTGAAACCCTTCCTGTAAATCGAGGTCTGATACTTGTCAACCGCATAACCCAGTGCATCAAGTAATTTTCTTCTTGGGGAAGAATTTATCATATTTTCCAGGATTATCTGATTGTCAGAAAAGATCCTGTATGTGTTTTTTATCCATCCGGATACCTCCTCTGAAATAGCAACACTATCATTTTCAATTTTACAGAACAGATTTTGTAAAAAGGCAATGTGCCTCCGCAAATGATACACAGTGACCATAGACAAACCATTGCCTACCATAGCATTGTTTGCATCGTTCCACTCAGGACGTTGATTGCAAAGCCAGATACCACCATCAGCCACAAAATTGCTAAGTTTAGCCAACAAGGGTACTAAAAGCTTTTCTGTCATGTTCACCTTGTAAGTTTCCCCATTCAGCCAAATTAACTTTCCATCCGCTCCGTTTTGCATAACACACCTACTTATTTTGTCTGCTTCTTCTTTATCAAATAATATAGTATTGCGAGGATCTTCGAGTTTTTCAGGATAGTTTTTTATTCGGTAAGGTACATTCGAATAAACAAACATATCCTCTGATAACCATTTAACAAGCCTGTCAGGATGAAAATTTTCTGATAATTCCAGGAGCTTTAGTAAATATATAATCTGATGATCGCCCCAGTATCCAATATTTGACCAGGGATCATCAGGGTCAATTTCTTCCCAGTCTATTCCATCTTTCGTAATACGATAGGGATTGTAGCCATCTGCTGTTGAAGCATTTAAAAACCTGCAAATCATACTCTCAGCAAATTCAGGGTAACTAAATGCGAGGGCTTCCCAGTTTTGAAAAATATCACGCCAATTGCCCTGGTAATCTATCTCTCGACTACCATCATCATTGAAATTTTGAATGTAAAACTTATTCCAGGGACGACTTGGATCTCCATGTCTTCTTCCAAATGAAAGAGGAAGGTATTCACTGCATAATCTCAGTATATCTGCATTGCCGATATCTTCAGCAAATGAAATTAAATCACCATATTCGATCTCTTCCGGTAAAGTAAATATTATCTTATCCTTAACAAGTTCTGCAATTTTTTTGTTGAAGTGATATAAGTATTCTGTGAGTTTAGTCCTATTGATCTTGTAATGATTTTGAAAAATGCCTCCCCTCATTACATTAAACAAAACATTTGAAAAATGTCTTGTAGATACCAGATCATCCTCTACCAGTTGTAACCCATCTGCCATTGCTACTAACTCAACAAGTTGTTTTGTCCCTAATTCCAGGTCGCTAACCAGTCCTGTCATTAGTTGTGATGAAGATTTAAGTTGATTTTGAAGTTGATGAATTGCTACCAGATCCTGCTCCAGTTCAGCAACTGTCATCCAACTCAATTCTTCACTCGATTTAATAATTGCCTTTTTAGAAACAAAATAAGCTCCCCGTCGACCTCTAATGTTTTCTTCCTGAATAATTTCTTCACCGAAACGGAATGCTTTAACCTGATCGGATGATAACAGCTTTTTTGTTTTTTCTAATCCAACAGTCCATATGGTTGTTGACTTTAATCCTTCACTCGGTTCAGCCCTGTCTGTAGGTATAGAACTCAGGTAATAGATACCCATTCCGGATGAAACATCCAGTTCATTTTTCTTGTAGGCATCCACGAGGGTACTATACCTCATTTGCATTCCTTCATCAACCCCGTAGGGTAATATGTTCTGTATACCATCCAACAAAGTAATTTCCTGATCTGTCTTTTTCATATTCCTTAGTTTGGATGTTTTAACAAAACCAAATGCATTGCTAAACTGCCATTGGTAGGAAAAAGTGATACCGAGCGTATAATTTATTTCTTCAAAAATCAGGATATTGCCAAAAATACTTTTGTAAATGTTGCGCTCTGCATTATAAAGTCCTTCATAACGAGATGAGAATGGTTCCCATAAGAATTCTTTTTCTTCCAGGCGAATTCGAAAGATAGATTTGCTGCCTGTTACATCAGCACTGTCGGTTATTTTATCATCGGTAGTATATGGAAATAGTGCATTTGTTGGCTCACGTCGACCAGCAGTTAGAGCGCCGTTGCTGGAAATAAACATCCAGTGATTGCCGGCACCCACCAGGGACATAAGGAACGGGGGCATTTTATCATAATTGCTGATTTTATAGAAACCAACTCCATCATGGTCTATAATCTCTCCTGTTATTTTTTTCTGAACATTTTCCGAAGCTGAATTCCCAATATATGTTTTGTATTTTTTTTGCATTTCCGTATTGATTTTCAGAAATCAGCTTCTTGTAAATAAAAGCTGGCTTTTTTATCCCCAATACCAATTGTAAAATATCCTGGCTCATAAACCCATTTATTCGAATTATCAACAAACATCATGTCCTTTAAATCAAGTTCAAAAAATACCACTTTGGATTCGTTTGGCTTCAGGCTTATCTTAGAATATCGTCTGAGTTGTTTTACAACCGGACTTTTTGTGGCTACCTCATCGGTGACAAAAAGCAGAACTGCCTCTTTTCCCATCACATTGCCAGTATTTGTTATATCAATACTACAAGTGATTTTATCACCCGCTTTTACAGAATCGGTATTAAGTACAATATCGCCATATTTAAAACTTGTATAGCTTAAACCGTATCCAAATTCATATTGCGGCGAATATCCCATAAATCCAAAATCATTTTCATGCTGATGATCGTACATATTGATTGACCCAGAATATTTAGGGTAAGTATAAGGCAATTTTCCACTGGGATTCACATTTCCAAAAATAACATCGGATATAGCAATTCCTCCTTCGTTGCCCGGCACATAGGCCATTATCACAGCCTGCACAAGCGGCTCTATTTTACGAATAATTCTGGGTCTTCCTTGTGTCATAACCAGGATAACTGGTTTGCCGGTTTCAGCAAGTTTTCTTACTAATTTTAACTGGGATTCGGGCAATTCAAGATCTTCAATATTGCTTGGCACCTCAGTTGCTGGTTTCTCACCAACACAAGCAATTATATAATCAACCTGATTTGCCTTTTTAAGAGCATCATCGATGTCTATTTCATTAAGGTAGTCAGTTCCTTGCGAATACAAAACATTGTTGCTCCCAATTTCGGCTTTCACAGCTTCAAGTATCGTAAATTTCTCCGTATCGTTATATGCTGTATCTTCTCCTAACCAGGTCCTAGACCACCCATTATTCAAATAGTTTAAGGAATTCCCTGCTACTCCGGCAACTAATATTTTCTTGTTCTTCGCCAAAGGCAATATCTCGCTAGAGTTTTTTAATAAAGTAATGCTCTCCCTGGCAATATGTAAATTTAATGAGTCAAATTCTTTTGATGCAAATTTTTTATAGCTGTGTTTTTCAAACATAACATCATCGAAAATCCCCGATTTGTATTTTACAAATAATATTCGGCGAACCGCATCATCAATTCTTGAAATCGGAATTTCACCTGAATTCACCAAATCGACAAGGTATTCAAAAAAACTGGCATCGTATGGTTCCATGCAAATATCTATTCCAGCCAGTACACTCATTTTAACAGCTTCACGTTCATCTTTCGCAACCCTGTGGATACTAATAAGATTGTCAATTTCGCCCCAATCGCTAATTATTACACCTTTAAACCCAAGTTCTTCTTTCAATACCCTGGTTAAGAAATAATGATCGACATGGGTAGGCGTACCATTTAATGAACCTGATGAAACCATAACAGACAACAATCCACTCTTAAGTGCTTCTTCAAACGGAGGCAACATAATTTGCCTGATATACGATTCAGGCATCATGATGAATGATCTGTCCTTTCCAGTAACAGAAGCCCCATATGCTATATAATGTTTGGCCGATGCAACTACTTTATTCCAGTCAGCAGGATTACTTCCCATCATTCCTTCAAGCATTGCTTTACCCATTGTAGTGGTCAAATAAACATCTTCTCCGAAAGTTTCATAAATTCTGCCCCACAATGGATTACGGGCGACATCGAAGTTTGGACAAAAGTTCCAGGGAATAGCGCTGGCTTTCATCTCATAAGCGGTGATCTCACCTGCTATTCGGGCCAATGATGAATCAAAGGTAGCGGCAATATTTATCTGGTGTGGCATCATTACCGATCCAGCTGTATAATTTGCTCCGTGAACTGCATCAATTCCATAAAGTATTGGAATTTTTAACCTTGTACGTTCTTTAACTATATCCTGAATAGATGAGATATAGTATCGCCACTCATCAGGTGTAAGCGGATAATTGCCAAGATTCTGAACCGAGCCTGCTCCACATTTCACTAAAAGATGGTTGATTTTTGCTGAGTCGAATACCAAAGTATCGCGAGTGGAATAGAATTCACCTGTAAGCAATGCAGGAAGACCCAGATTAAGCATTTGTCCTGCCTTTTCTTCCAGTGTCATTAATGAAATTATGCTGTCTACTTTTTGGTATATAAGTTTATCCGGATCTTGCGAATCCTCCTTATTGCAAGCAAAAATTACCAGTCCTGACAGAAATATTAATCCCAATATCTTAGCCTTACTTCTCATTTTGAACTATTTATCAAATCCTTAATCTTATCGTATTAATTTATCATATTTTTTCCATGACAAGGAATGGAATATTGGCTGTTGCAGCCTGCTTGTTGCCATCAAAAACATAAATGAAGAGACGATAAGCACCTGTTTTTTCAGGAACCTGAAGTTTAGCTGTTGCTTCTCCTTCCATTAAAAAAACAGACTCAGGCCGGCTTTCAAAATCACCACCCTGACCCAAATTAGTACTCTCAGGAATTATTTCCCATTTGTATACAAGAGAATCATTTTGATAGTCGTGGGCATATACATTTGCAACAAACTCATCACCCAGTTCAAACTGAATATTATCGTAGGCTGTTTGATTATCAATTTTGAAAGAATCAAGAGTAGGACATCTATTTTCCGGCCATTTACCATTCCAGAGGAAATGCATAGCATCGACCATTTCTGTCTTATAATCATTTTCTAAAAACATTCCATACCAGGTTGGTGTCCGCTCCTGCTTTTGACCCCAAAGAAAGACATATGAGCCCAGACAATTTTTCGAATCTGCTGCAATGGCCACTTTATACCTTTCGATAAGGGCATTGGCTTTTTCTTTACTGGTTTGTTCAATAGCCACATCCCAGGCAGTAAGCGGAACTTCCCAATGTCCGGTTGCACCCCATTCAGTCACCATATAAGGACCTTCCCAGCCAGCATCGTCAATGCGCTGTTGAAGGTTTACAATATCACCGTACATTTGAATTGATAAGAAATCAATGTCTGTGCAATGTTCTTTAAGATAGTCCACTACTCTTTTATCAATACCGGACAGAGTTGTAGTTGTTACGTGATTAGGATCAATTTCATGAATCATTTTCGATATATCGTTCACAGCATCAAAGACTTTTAAATTTTCAGCGTCAAGATTGATTTCATTGCCAATTGCCCATCCGAGCAGCGCAGGATGATCTTTTATTCTCGTTACCCTTGCCTGTATGGAATCGTATTGTTGCTTGACCCATACAGAATCATTGTAATCAAAGCCATGCCGTTCACGTCCAACATCCAGACCCATTAAAACCAACAAGCCTGTATTTTGTGCTCGTTCCAGTATTTCTTCTGCAGTACTTTCACCATTTTCAATTCTCCAAGTTCTGAATGAATTGGCACCATACTCTCCTAGTGCTTCGATGTTCCCAAATTCACATCCTGCTCCTTTCACATAAAATTCTTCACCATCAACAAATAGTCGGTATTTTCCTTCAACCTGTTCTAAAGTAACTTTTACAGGTACATCCTTCTTTTTTCTTTTTAAAGAAGTACAATCAACCATAACCAATAGCAGACTTATCAATAATATTGTATTTTTCATCTTTGAGATAAATTAACTAATTAATACTTTTTCCAGTTCCTCCAGTGATTTACCCTTTGTTTCAGGAAGATAAATAAGTATGAAAATAAGACCTGCCAGACCAAATATTCCATAAATCAGGAATGTTCCGGCATTGCCAATATTTGAAAGTTCCCATGGAAACATAAGCTGAACTGTGAAGCTTATCCCTGAATTCACAAATCCTGCCAGGGAAATAGCAAGACCTCTTAAACGATTTGGAAATAGTTCTGAAAAGAGAATCCACATTACCGGTCCCAAAGAAACAGCAAATGAAGCAACAAATCCAATAATACCGATCAGAACAAGCCATGGATTAATGCTTATTGCCTGTGCAATTATTTCTCCCTGATGTTCGCTGGCTACATTGTCCCCTAAAACTTGTATAAGTGCATCCTTAAAAGCAATATCAGAAGTGAATGTTTGTCCCTGCAACTGGCCAATTACGGCCAGATCAGTAATTTCAGAAAGATTTGAAACAGATTCAACAGATAGCTCGTAGGTAGCCGTATTGAAAGAATATGCCAAAAGAAACATACAAATAACAATGCCTGAAACACCAAAGGCAAGCAAAGGTTTTCTCCCCAGGCGATCAACAAATAAAATGGCAACAACTGTAAAAATTAAATTTGTTAAACCTACTATTATAGCCTGAACAAAAGAAGCATCTGTTCCTATTCCCGTCTGCTTGAATATCATAGGTGCATAAAAGAAAACAGCATTGATACCTGTAATTTGTTGCAGGATCGCTATCACGATACCAATGGTAAGAACAAGTTTCATAGCTGGTTTGAATAGTTCAGCAATTGAAACTTTCTCTTTCTTAGTATTACTTGATATGCTGGCTTTAATTTCCTTGTATTCCTTCCTGGCTTGTTCTTCACTACTCATTTTAATCATAATATCCAGCGCCCTGTCTTCAAAACCTTTCATTGCCAACCATCTTGGACTTTCTGGTACAATGAATAAAAAGAAGAAGTACAAAATAGCAGGAAGTGCCTCCAATCCTAACATCCATCGCCAGTTATAGGCTTCAAACATTAGAGATTTTGCCCAGCCGGCATCAGATTTTCCCAATTGAAGTATTAAATAGTTTGTGAAAAATGCAACGGAAATACCTATAACAATATTCAACTGATTAAAAGAAACCATCCTTCCCCGAAGCCTTGGAGGAGCAATTTCAGCTATATACATGGGTGCAATTATCAGTGAGGCTCCAACGCCAATTCCTCCAATCATACGAGCAATAACAAGACTTATAAATGAAGGAGCAAGCGCAGAAAACACTGCCGAAATAAAATACAATATTGCCGCATATTTTAAAACCAGTTTTCTACCTATTCTATCAGAGATGGGTCCGGAAATGATCATGGCCAGTGTAGCTGTTAATGTCAGGCAACTGACTGCCCAACCCAATTCTAGTTTTGTTAATTCGAATTGCGGCCCAATAAACTCTACAACACCAGAAATTACTGATGCATCAAAACCCATTAAGAATCCACCAAGTGCTACGATGAAAACTATTAGAAAGGAATGAAAGAGTGAGTTATTATTTTTCATGTAATCAGTTATTTAATACTAAAATATATTCCAAATCGGTTATTTATCTGCCTTCGATCCAGACTTTTAAATTACCGGATTCTATATTACAATCATCTAACTGGATATTAATATCATTTAATTTTCAATTGAATTCAAATGAACAAGTTCATACCACTATTATTTTATTCAAATAATTTTTAAGTAAATTCCTTATTCAGGTAAGCCACATGCTTACCCGAATCAGGAATCTTGATCTTAAATCTTATTATTATCGCTAATTTATAATCAGGCATTTTTATAATCAGCAATCATATTATTGATTTGACTATTTATACGCCTCATTTTGTTCAAGGGCTCCCCTGGTATTATCAATCTCCTGTCGGGGAATTGGAAATACTTCATGACCAACAGTAAAACCTTGTGGTCCAAAAACTGTAACTGCGCGATTCAATCGAACCATATCAAACCATCGATGTCCCATGTGATCCAATTCCAATCGTCTTTCAGCCAGGATAGCATCCAGATCAACTGAACTTAGCAGATCAAGATCTACACGATCACGAACCTCATTTACATAATCAACTGCTGTTGCACCTAATGGATCGGAAGCCCCACTTACCAATGCTTCAGCATGCATAAGCAATACATCAGAATAACGTATTGCAACCATGTTATTGGGATTATTATTGAACTGATCACCAACACTTGGAATTAATTCAGCATAAATGGCATACTTCTTCACCCAATAGCCAGTATGTTGATATCCCATAGCAAAATTAACGCCGATATCAGTGGTCACATCGCGTCCTGAGGTATCAGTAGCAACACCCAAATCGGAAGGTATTGTCACACCACCCACCTCAACAGGAAAGCTGGTAATAATGTTAGCGCTGAATCTAATATCATCTTCCATTGCAATGTAAGCATCTACATTGTTCTGATTTGGTAAATTAAAACACCATCCATTGCTATATATAGGATGGCCGAGAGTTCCACCTGTTCTGATACCGCTCATAGTAGCTGTAAAGTTACCCTCTCCCGGAGTAGCATAATTCCAATCACTCCATTCTGAGCGAGCACTGTGTTGAATTTCAAATACAGCTTCGTTGGTATTCTGTCCCAGGCGTGGATCATTTACATCGGCATAATTATCAATTAATTCATAATCGCCCAATTGTATGACCGATGCAAATTCATTTGCTGCCAATTGGTAGTAGTCCTCATCGCTATATGCATAATATGGAGAGGCCATATACAGATATACTTTCCCTAGAAGAGCATGTGCAGTACCTAAAGTAACACGTCCTCCCGGAACCTGAGTTAATCTTTTAAGTGCTCCTGAACTAATTGCGGCTTTTAAGTCATTCACTATCAAATCAAATATTTCTCTTTTCGGAGCTCTTCCTGTTGAATAATACTCGTCTGGACCTAATACATGATCAAGTAATGGATAGTCCCCCCATATTCGAACAGCATCAAAGAAATAATAAGCCCTTAAAGTTTGTGCTTCAGCTTTAATTGTGGCTGCAGTGCTAAAACCATCAGAGGTATTTTCAAGAACCAGGTTACAACGATAAATCCCTCTGGCATATTTAACCCATAAACCCCGGATCATCTCATTATCAGGATTTAGATTATAATCATTAAACTGTTCCATATTGGCCTGATCAGTAGGAGTATCTCCTCCTTTCTCCGTATCATCGGAAGAAATATTCATGATCATAAAGAATGGATTATATGCACCGTCAAGACCACTCATATAGTCCCATTCCAAAGGATCATAAGCAGCTGTTAGTGCAGCAAATGCATCGTCTTCAGTCTGATAAAAATTCGATTCAAGAACCAAACCCTGCGGTTCAGTTTCTAACCAGTCTTCACCGCATGACAAGACTATGAATGCCAATGCAGCTACTAATATGTATTTTACTTTAAATAAATTTTTCATGTTGCTATACTTTAAAATGTAATTTTGGCACCAATCTGATAAGTTTTAGCCGCCGGATAGAAACCAAAATCCAGACCGGAACCCAGGTTACCCCAAATAGCTCCAATATCAGGATTCGATCCGTGGAAACTCTTCTTTGTAAAGGTTAGTAAGTTTGTTCCCTGAACGTAGAAGTAGAGTTGACTAATTTTTGCTTTTTCAGTAATCTTATTGGGTATTGTGTACCCGAGGCGCAAATCTCTTAATCGAAGATATGAAGCATCCTCGATCATAATATCGCTCCTGTTCCAATTGCCATTCGGATCGCCACTATATAGACGAGGGAACTCGTTTGATGTACCTTCACCATGCCAGCGCTCATCATATATCCATTTTTCCAGATTTACATTATTTACATCATATCGCCTTCGGGCATTATAGATATCATTTCCAGCTGTTCCCTGGAAGAATAAACTCAGATCAAATCCTTTGTATTCAAAATCCAGTCCCAGACCATATAAGAATTTTGGATGTGGATTACCTATCATTGTCCTGTCATTGTCATTTATTAGACTATCGCCATTTACATCGACAAACCTTACATCGCCAGGTTCAGCTCTGGGCTGCAATACAACTCCATTGGTTGTATGTGCCAGAACCTCTTCCTCATTCTGGAATATTCCATCACTTTCAAAACCATAGAAATAACCTATAGGATATCCAACTTCAAACTTGGTCATTTGTCTTCCTTCCACTCCATAGCCAACTCCATTAATGGATCCACTTTCATTACCATAGGAAAGTACTTCATTTTTATTTGTAGCGAAATTAATATTTACACCATATTTAAATTCACCGATCATGTCGTTGTATCTAAATTCAATTTCGAATCCTTTATTCTGCACCTCTCCCGCATTGATCCAGGGATTGTTATTTCCTGTTAAATAAGGAGTTGAAGCTTGCACAAGCAGATCTTTTGTTCTCTTATCGTAATAGTCGGCGCTTAATGAAAGTCTATTAGCCAGCAAACGAATATCAATACCTAAATCGATTTGTTCACTGGTTTCCCAAATAAGGTCTCTATTACTTAGGGTTGAAGGAACTGCTCCTGTGGAAAGTACATCATCAAAATAATAATTCCATACTCCAACTTCTATGAGCGAAACATACTGAAAGTAATCCAGCGATTCGATATTTCCATTTTGTCCCCAGCTGGCCCTGATTTTTAAAAAGTTAATGGGAGCAACACCCCAGAAATTTTCATTGGAAATAATCCATCCTGCAGATACTGATGGAAATGTTTGAAATCTGTTTCCGCTTGCTAATTTATTTGATCCATCGCGACGAACAATCAGGGTTAACAGATAGCGTTCATCATAATTGTAGTTTAACCGTCCAAAATAAGACATCAAGCGCTTTTCTCTTGGCATAACATTCCAATCTTCAGTGTTCTGATCGGTAGCTGTTTGAGTCTCAGATGTTGTTGCGAAAATATGAGCAAAGTTTTCATTTTCCAGAAACATATCTGTACCTGTTGCTTCCAGACGATTTGCCTTATTTACCCTGGCTGACATACCCAATACTGCTCCAATATTATGTTTGCCAAAACTCTTATCGTAAGTTATGATATTATCCCATTGTATGCCCGGATATTGATCAACACGTTTGGTAACACTTGAAGTTTGATTTTGCGCCGTACCGGTGAATATATAATGCGGTTCCCAATTGGAATAATTTACATAGCTCTGTTCAACAAATAGATCTGTTTTGATTTTCAGCCCATTTATAATTTCGGCTTCGATCCATACGTCACCAAATACTTTTTGTGTAACAGTTTTTGCATTATCTATATCCAGTGAACCCAAAGGATTGACATACTCAGCTGAAAGTATGCTGGATTGCCCCCACCCCCGATGAGCACCACCGTCTATCGTATCCATTGCAGGATCCCGAACAGGAAACAAGGGATCGAGCTGGGTTGCCAGAGATACTACTCCACCAAACACATCATTTTCACCAATTCCTATTCTTTCGGTTTGAATTATATTGATACGGTTTCCAACATGCAACCAGTCCTTTACATGATATGTACCATTGAATCTTCCTGAATAACGCCTGAAGTTGGAACGGCCATCCCCTATCATTCCATCCTGATCATAATAATTTAGGGATGTACTATAGTGCATTTTTTCATTCCCTCCGGTAATACTTAACTGATGATTCTGAAATGGTGCATTTTTCCTTGTTACCTGGTCAAGCCAGTTGGTATTAAATTCATAATCGGTTGAATCAGCAAGTAGTTCATTCAAACTGCTCATGTTCCCCCCGGCATTTCGCCACATTTCACGTTGTGCGGTTATATAACCCTCTGCATCAAGTACTTCTATCTTCTTCCAGGGATTCTGAACCCCATAATAAAATTCATAACTAACAGTAGATTCGCCACCTATCTTACCCGATTTTGTAGTAATCAGAACCACTCCGTTAGCAGCTTCTGCTCCATAAATCGCTGCTGAAGCAGCATCCTTCAATATCTCAATGGACTCAATATCTCCTGGATTTAAGAATTCAATCCCACCTGTTGACATACCATCGACAATGTATAGAGGATCGGAATTCGAATTAGTTCCTGTTCCACGGATCCTCACTGAAAGTCCACCCCCCGGAGAACCTTCCATATTCGCAATATATACGCCGGCAGCTTTTCCAATCAATGCCTGTTCAACTCTTAATGCCGGAGTCTTTTGCAATTCTTCAGAACTTACTTTACTAATAGCACCTGTTACCAGACTTTTCTTCTGGGTGCCATATCCTACAACAACAATCTCATCAAGAGATTGCATGTCAAGAGACATCGTAACATTAATTTCAGTCTGATTGTCTACGGCTATTTCTTCAGACAAATAGCCAATGTAAGAGATTACCAGTACCGGGCTTTCAACACCTTCCACGGTAATGAAGTATGCACCATCTGCATTGGTAGTAACTCCATTAGATGTTCCTTTAACCATTACTGTAGCACCAGGAAGGCCTTCTCCGTCTTCCCCGGTAACAATACCGTTAATACTAACTTGTTGTGCATTAGCTGTTAAACTAATGAACAAAAAAGCAAGCATAGATAATAGAATTCGTTTAATCATAGATAATAAGTTAAGGTTAGTGATTAAATAAGGTTCACTTTTTAATAAGTAACTTCAAATCTATGGATGGAAAGCTATGAATCATAAAAATCTAACACATCAAAAACTCATCCTCACCTCAACAAAAACTCAACAAAAAAATTCTAACTAGTTGTTTTACTGATATTTAAAAAAATTTCGTCAATATTGCACATGGAAGGATCAAAATTTATTAAAGAAATACCGTATGCAAAAGCTAACTTAAAAAAGGAATATCGTTTTATACCAAAAGAGACGTAGCATGTGCTACGTCTCTTCATAAAATATTTGACTTCAGATAGTTCTAGAATTTCACCGCCAGACCAACTCCAAAAACTTCCTTAAACTGTACTTTTGGATTTTTTGCATTGCCTTCCTCATCGAGTTGTCTGAAGTTTTCGTCGTAAATCAGATGAGTATTTAAATTAATGGAAAGTGCTGTAAAAACTTTCATATTTATAAGTACTTCCCAGCTTATATAAGGAGATTTAAATCTAGAACTACCATCAAACAATGTTATATTAGTCTCGAGGTAATTGTAAAAAATATCGAGTTTTGTCATCAGGTTAATATTTTCTATGATTTCTTTCTGGTATTTGATTTTAGCAATGAATCCAAATTCAGTTCTAAGATTTTTGCCAGCATCGATAGAATTTCTTGTACTAAATGCAGTATCATTCACATATATCAATTTCAGATTTACAGGCGAAAGAAAGACTGAAAACTGCTCATTCGGCTTGTAATCCATACCGACTGCCAGATTCACATTTAAGGGAGACAAAAAACCGGATATAGTATCAGCAGGTTCACTTGCATAATCATATCCTGTGGAAAATTGGCTCTTAATATTGATAATGGCACTATAATACCATTTTTTTGAAGCTTTATATCCAAATTGAGAAGTGAAATCAAATAAGTCATCGTTCTTTCTAAAATCTGTACTTTTTTGTTTTGTGAAACCGTAAGCCAAATCAAGATTATTTTCCCACAATACTTTGTTTAGCTGGTATCTTGAAAAGAGATTTACCCGGCTATTTAATGCAAAAGAGTTTTCACCTCCAGATGCCCAATTATCAAAATAAGCCTGAGAAAAAGTGGCTGTTACATTCCCTCCTGCTTTCCATGCAGTATCTTTTGCAGTTACAATGGATGCTACTGAGTCAGCACTTTGAGAATGTACTTGAATCCCGAAAAAAAGAGTACAAACCGTAACTAGTAGAATTACTTTTTTCATAATAACATTCTTATTTGATTTGATAAAGATGTACATCGCTCTGTGGAAAAGGTATAGAAATGCCTTCTTTATCGAATGTTTTCTTCACAGTTTCCTGCATATAAAAATAAACATTCCAATAATCAGATGTTTTTGTCCAAACCCTTACGACCAAATTCACTGAACTATCAGAAAGTTCCATAATACCAACAAATGGTTCAGGTTCATTATATATTAAATCATTTCCATCAATTATTCCCTGAAGTATACCTTTCGCCTTATCTATATCATCCTGGTAACCTATACCAAAAGTCATATCTACCCTTCGAGTATCCTCTGCAGTATAATTGATCATAGAACCTGTTGAGAGTCCTCCATTGGGAATAATCACCTTTTTATTATCAGGAGTCTTTAAAAGTGTATTGAATATCTGAATTTCCGTTACAATTCCAGAATGACCCTGTGCCTCGATATAATCACCTACTTTAAAAGGTTTAAAAATAAGCAGCATAACACCACCCGCAAAATTTTGCAACGTTCCTGATAATGCCATACCCACAGCGAGTCCGGCAGCAGCAAGGATAGCAATAAATGAAGTCATTTCAATGCCGATCATCCCTGCAACTGAAATAACCAATAGTACTTTCAGCAAGACAGATAAGAAACTAGTTAGAAAAGGTCTTAAAGATTCATCAAGATTTGATTTATTAAAGGCTCTTTTTAAGAATTTTGAAATAATCCTGATTACCCATAAACCAGCAACAAGAACAACAATTGCCAACAGAACTTTTGGCCCAAACTTTTCCAGTAAGTCCATCAAATAACTACTGAATTCGTTAAATTTTCCCATAATTATTAAAATTTCTTTAGTTTAACATTTAGAAAGTACTAAAAACATTTAATAAAGGATTTTTGTTTAAGAAATTTAGTAAAAACAAGCATCTTTCGAAATAAATGACTGCTGTTTTATTTAGAATCTTTTAACATCTTATCGACAATTATTGCTGCAGTTTCTACAACCTTGGGACAAACTTCTCTAAAAGCATTTTTCTCACGCAACTCCTCAAGCTCTTCCTCTTTACTCACATCCAAACCAAGAATGTCCTTACAGTTGAGAGAATTATATTTTTCAGAAAAATCTTTCGAAAACTGATCCAGCAGCTTTCGAAGTTTTAACTTTCCTTCCTGGTCATCAGCATTTTCTACTCCATATCTTAAACCCAGAATAATATAAGCTCCAAGAACTGCACCGCAGGTTTTACCCTGATAATTAATCCCTGCTCCCAAACCAGTAGTTATCATCAAAGCTTGTTTTTCCATTAGGCCTAATTCTTCACTAAAAGTTGATACTATGGATTGCGCGCAATTGTATCCCTTCATGAATTTTTGAACTGCTTTTTCTTTTTTCATATTGTTGGATTAGTACACTGACAAAATTATTAAATCTTATTGGTTTAACAGATAAATTGTATGACAAGCTACAATTCCGGCTGTTTCAGTTCTTAATCGACTTTCACCAAGAGTTACAGGCCTGAAATTATTAGCCAACGCAACATCAATTTCTCTTTCCGAAAAATCTCCTTCCGGACCTATCAATACAATGCTATTTTTACCGGCATGGTAAATAGTTTTTAAATTAAATCTTTCTTTTTTATAGCAATGTGCAATAAACAGTTCTTCTTCACCATGTTTTTCTTTTATGAAATCACTAAACCTTATCAAAGGATTAACTATTGGCTTATAGGCCTTCAATGATTGTTTCATTGCCGCTATAACTATTTTCTCAAGTCGATCAAGCTTTATCTTTTTTCGCTCAGAATGATCTGTAAGTATTGGGCTTATCTCATCAATTCCAATTTCTGTAGCCTTTTCAAGAAACCATTCAAATCTATCAATGTTTTTGGTTGGTGCTATTGCCAAATGCAAATAATAATTCCTTTTCTGATATTCATTTTCAGTACTTGAAACTTTAACAGAAATATTTCCCTTACCTGAAGTATCAATTATTCCCTCAGACAAATTACCCTTGCCATCTGTAAGAAAAATATGATCTCCTGATCTCAGACGAAGAACCCTAGTACAGTGCTTAGACTCCTCCTCGTTTAAAAAATAATGTTCTCCTTGTTGTTCAGGAGCGTAAAATAATTGCATAAAATTGTAATCTTTGTTCAAATATAAAGAATTCAGAGAATTGAAAAGGATAGGATTGCTTTCAGATACTCACGGATTTTTGGATGATCGCATTCAGAAATATTTTAATAATTGCGATGAGATTTGGCATGCGGGCGATATTGGGACAATTGAAACATTTGATAAACTTGCCAGTTGGAAGCCTGTAAAAGCAGTATATGGAAATATAGATGGGCATACAATTAGAGCTGCTGTTCCTGAAATACAACGATTTAATTGTGAAGAAGTTGATGTATTGATAAAACATATTGGAGGCTATCCGGGAAGGTATGACCGATCAATTTATAAGACAATTGTTGAAAGCCCCCCGGATTTATTTATATCCGGACATTCACATATTTTGAAAGTAATAAACGATTCAAAAAATAAGCTCTTGCATATAAATCCGGGAGCTGCAGGAAAAAATGGTTTGCATAAAATCAGAACTGTTGTCAGATTTACAATTGACGGTAGAAAGATTACAGAGCTTGAAGTTGTTGAAATAGAACAACGATATTAGCTTAATCGTCATTTTCCAATTCAGATTTTCCCTCCAATGCATCCTGGTATCTTCTATAAAAATTGGTTTTCTTCCTGTCTGTTGCAATCATATATATATATGATGTTTCCCCCCTGGGAACTTTCATTTTTCTATCGCGGGTTTTCATGTTCATTATGGTTTCAACATATTGTCGATTGCTTGAAAGAGTTTGCATTACACCTCTTGTATATCCGAAATAGTAATATGTTCGCCTGTCAATCTCAAGAAAGATATCCATTATGTCACCGCTTCGCTTAATTTGCAATTCAATAAAACCATTCACTTTTTTATTAATCTGTGTATTTCCTATACTTCCAATACCAATTTTCCCTTCTGAACGATATGAATTTGTTTCATCATTCCAAACGAATTTCAGATCTGTCAAAACCATAGTATGCTTCAATTCATTAGGCAATTGCTTAATTGTTCCAAACAATGTCAATTCATCACGGAATTTTTGAGATTGTTCAACTCCAATAAGAGACTCAATTGTTTTCGTTAAAACAGGTCTGTTCATATTGACCGGATCAAGACGTGGCGCACTGTCTATTTCCTGAGCCATAAGTTGTATCATATCTTCCGATAAATAAAAATCAATCATAAGCACTAGATCAAGTGTAGTTTTATTTTCAGGTTCTTCATGTACCACATTCCCATATGTGCTGAGTTTAAGCTGTCCAAGGTCCTCGCCAAGATCAATTTTCCCCTCGCTGTATATTCGACAATCTTCAGGATGCAAACTGAGGTAATTTTCGGGTAAGGTAAAGTCATTAATTTTTTCCTTTGATCCAATTTTATACAATTGTTGAGCTTTATCATAAAATAGAAATCCATCCGCAGGAATAAGAACTCTGTCGCTATAGCTTTTTCGGGCAGTTAGAAATGCAGGATAAATATGAACCGAATCGTAATACATATACATACCGGTATATATCTTATTCCTGTCTATATTAACTGGTTGCTCAGGTAAAGGAATATAAATGTCGTTAGGGTCAATTCTGGAACTGAAATAAAGCCATTGAGGCTTTAGATGATCACAATTTTGTTCAATCATAACACCACCCTTAAATGTCAAAAGAGAGTCAGTCGATCTAAGGAAGACCTTGCCTTGATATTGATATACCGGGCTTAGTTTGAAATCAGCTGATTCATAAATTTCTCCACTTGCAATTGAAATTATTGTACTATCAACTTTGATTTTATCAAAATGTATCAATTGTATTTCTCCGGTTTCATCAACATAATCATAATTGCCAACCCCTGAATAGTAGTTCCGGCCAGTAATATTTAAGGTGGCAGAATGAATTGTATGGTATTTCGTTTCTTTATGAGTTCTAATAATTGCATTCTCAAGAGTACGCATTAAGGCATCTCTCATGATAGTAACGTCACCTTCAAAGGGATAAATTCTTGCATCTGCTACCTCAATGAATTTAACTCCCGTAGCGTTAATATGATTCTTTTCATAATCGTAATATGCCAAAGGGGACACAAAATTCAAAGAATCCTGATCATGATGTAGAGAGATATATCTTGGTCCATAGGGTTCAATATCTTCATTTTCACCAGTATAATCAATACTATCTGTATCTGACCAGGATCCCATGGCCAACTCCTTCTCTACCATATCCCATATGAAATAGTCAATGTAACTGACGTACTTATTATCCGGGAAATTTACCAGGGCAAATTCATCATTTGATTTAAACCAGCCCTTTTTTTGTCGGTAATCAATGTGGGCATTCATATTGTCTGTTAACACTGTAAAACCATCTGTATGAAGCGATTTTAGATAAAAATCGGCAGTATCTGAATATATATCCTGTGCTTTATATGTAAATAAGTTGGAATGCAAATCTGAATTTTTCAGATCCATCTTTCCATTACCTGATAAGCCAATTGGTTCCAGGAGTAGATTGCCATTAAGTTTCGTTGAATCGTTAAACATTGTAAAATCAGTATCTGTTTTTTCAGCGTACATTTTATCAGCATAAGGCAACCAATGAATGTAGTTATTAACTGATTTTACTCTTGGATACTGCGGCTCAGTAGTTTGCTGGACAATAGCATAACTATTGGAAAGCGTATTCATTGAGTCCGGATAAAAAATGAAATCATTGGATTGAGTAGTTGAAGTCAGGTATTTCAGGGTCCCATCAGCTCTCAATCCTTTGTTAGATAGCCAAATCTCATTATTGAATGTACCTTTCCCATTGTAAACCGGATACCCCTCTTCAGGAGTCATATGTCTAAAGCCCAGCGAATTATCAGGTTGAAGTGATAATTTTTTCTCGAACGAAGGAAATATTCCCGCGGATACAAACTCACCTTCAAAATACAGGTCCTTATAATTAAAATTGTCCAGACTATCCATTACAAATGGATAGACCTCAAAATAAAAATCATTCGATTCATATACTCCTTTCTGAATATTACTTTTTTCATAGTATACAAAAGAGTTTTCCTTGCTGGTAAAAATGGGGTATTCCGGATAGCTTTCTCTTCCTGATTTATTATCTGGTTTGTCAATCAAAACCTCCCCGGTAATGTGATGTAATCTGTTTTTAACAAAGTCGACGATTGGCAAACCATAATTATCCCTCTTGCCTGTAAGAAATTCAATATTCAGTGAATCTACATTTTGCATATTCACTTTAAAGGAATCGTAATGAAAGAAAAAATTACTGCCGAAAAATGATAATAATCCAGCCTGTACAATCCCATCAAATTGAAAATTCCTGTTGCTTTTCAGAATGATTCGGTTGTATTTTGGATATATGATAACATTTTGAGAATCACTAACGTGAATTTCGGGAATGCCATTGATTATCAAATCGTTGGTTTTCAAATTATAAATAGCATTTTCCATGGGTGCTTCAACTACTGATTCAAAGCCCATAACATCATAATCTATTTTATTGATACTTGCAGCAAGGTAATCGTATAAGCGGGGTTTTAGAGTTATTGTTTCTGTATTTTTATCATAATAAATAAATCCTCCATAAGCCATCCGCATTGCCTGTTGTTGAACTTCATGCAATGGCATATTTAAATAATCAGCATAAACACTCACAGAAAATTCATCGCTGCCATATTTCCTGGCAAAACTCTTCAATGACACCAATGGATGAGCATTATCCATCATCATCATTTTCATGAATTTATCATGATTAAAATAGTTTACTGATTCAAAATAGGCATTACCAATAGCAGCACCACGGGGAGCCGTAAAATTCATTACATCTTCATCCATACGCCAAGTTAACTGCTCAAAATTCATATCCACCTTATGATAAGAATCTGAATAAGGACCCTGTGAAGCGTAATTGTCTGATTTAAGAAGTGTAAGTTCTTTATTTTTCACCCTATAAGTAAAAAACAGATCTGGATGAAAAATAGAATCATTTCTCAACTTTATTGAAACAGAAGTTCTCAAACTCGAAACCCTGTCACTCCTAAATCCAAAGAAAACAGAGGACGCTGTAAGTACAAGGGTGTCATTCCGATATATTTTCAGCTTGGCAGTTTTTTCTATGGTCCCTGTTCCCACAAGTTTTGCTCCCTGCATCGATAAACCTCCTTCATAATCAATGTTTTCATACAAATTTTCAATCGTAAATTCTTTGGTGTAAGAATCGAATTTAGGATAAGTGGCATTGTCCGGATCACTATTGAACTTAACTTTATCATGCAATACACCTTGAAGAGGTTCATCAAAATATATCTTGTTTGTGAAGGTTACATCCTCGGCATAGTATTCTGATTTCTTAAGATCGATTTCATAGTCCTTAATAGTAGCAAAAACATCATCCCGACTATATCCACCTCTTTCCCAGGTAACTAGTCCTCCGCTCCCTTTCCAGATTATTTCAATTGGATAGGCAACTCCATTTGTATTGAAAAGGTGCATGCTATCACGCTTTGCATAACATATCAAATCAACATCAGTAAATTCAACACTTAAATCCTTATCGTCTAGAATCTTGTAGCTTCCATTGCCAACTTTCCATGTTGTAGAGTTTGATCTATAAATTAGACTTTCCCTTAGCAAAATGTTGGTGAACGTAAGAATATTATTTATTTCAAAGGTCTTGGTTTTTCTTTTATCCAGAAGTTTTTCAAAACCTTCCACCCAATTGTTGTAATTCGATTCGCTTGAATTGAATTCTTCAAATGCAAGCATACAGGACAAAAAATTGTAAAAATGCGGATATGGTTTTGTATTTCTTTTGATCATAAGCTGACTCATGCGAATTATATTTTCTCGCTCTGTTGAGTCAAATAAACTATCCTCTTCCCAGGCCTGTATAAATTTTTCAGGAACATCTTCGTATTGTTCAGGCAGACTGCTCAGGAAATTAGATAGCTCTTCAATATAAACTAAAGGATCACCGCTAAACACTTCAATTTTTTTCGCATATAGCGTAACTGCACAGATATTGAGAAAGACAATGAATACTAGCTTGAATAATCGTTTACAGTGAATCGCTGAATGCATAATCTGTTGATTTTCTTAATCGAAAGGCAATGTTTAAAATACAATTATCATTCTTAATCTTAAAAATAATCAATTCCGGACAAACATAAGCATCAACCATCCATCTTGCTCATTTTTGTTTTGAAGATTAAAGAAATTCTTCTCAGCCATCTCCAATATAATCTCTTGATTTTCATTAAGTATACCGCTTAGAAGCAATATGCTCCCTTTCTTAGTTATTTTAGAATATTCGTTTATCTGATCAAGTAAAACATTAAGGTTAATATTTGCCAGGACAATATGATATTTTTCTTTCGGAATGCATTTACTTCCACCTTGAAAAACCTGCATATTTTTAACAGAATTTCTCTCAATATTCTCAAGGGTATTATTATATGACCAATTGTCAATATCTACCCCTGTCACTTTTGATGCACCTAATTTAGAAGCCAAAATACCCAGCACTCCTGTGCCACAGCCCATATCCAGGACATTCATATTTTTAAAATCAATGCGTAGCATCTGTTCCATCATTAAGCTTGTAGTTTGATGATGACCAGTACCAAATGACATTTTTGGCTCAATGATTATCTCCAATGGAATATGCGGGTATTCCTGGTGAAAAGGAGCCCTCACAAGGCATTGATCTGAAATGATTACAGGCTCAAAATTTCTTTCCCATATTAGATTCCAATTTTGTTCAGGAATATCTTCCAGCTTCCAGCTAAGAATACAACCCGAATTTTTTAGTATTGATTTAATCTCATTGAGAGCGCTAAGAGAATAACTTTCTATTGGAATATACGCTGTAATTGTATCATTTTCTTCATAGGTGCCTTCGTAATTGGATGCATCTAAAAAGGCCGATAAAATTTCAGTGAACTCCTCTTTGCAGGGCTCCATTGTAAAATGGATGGATTTATAAATCATTGCACATACTATTAAACTCTCGGGCAATATAATTTAACTCGATCTTGTTAAAATTCGGCAAAAAAAAACGACAAGCTTAGAAATCGATTGTCGTTTTATGCACATTAAAATATTTTCAGAAGGCATTTACTATGCCCATGAAGTCATCAGCATTTAAGGCTGCGCCTCCGATCAAACCGCCATCTACGTCTGGATTTTCAAAAAGTTCTGCAGCATTTGAAGGTTTGCAGCTTCCGCCATATAAAATTGTAGTATTATCGGCAATACCTTGTCCGTATTTAGAAACAATATGATCTCGAATTACCTTATGAATTTCCTGAGCCTGGTCAGGCGAGGCAGTTTTTCCTGTGCCAATAGCCCAAACAGGTTCATAGGCTATAACAACTTTACTAAACTCATCTGAAGACAAATTAAACAGACCTTCATCCAGTTGCGTTTTAACTACATCAAAATGTTTTCCTGCTTCTCTTTCTTCAAGAACTTCTCCGATGCAAAAAATTGGAATTAGGCCAGCTTCAAGAGCAAGTTTGACTTTTACTGCCAGAATTTGGTTTTTCTCTCCATAGTATGCTCTGCGTTCTGAATGGCCAAGAATAACATGAGTAGCACCGGTAGATTTGATCATATCAACAGATATTTCTCCTGTATAGGCTCCACTTTCTTTATCTGCACAATTCTGAGCTCCTAAAAACAGAGCCTCTTTATCAATCGTTTTACTGACTTCAGTTAAATGAACGAAAGGAGTACAAAGAACTACAGTTACATCATTTCCCGAGACCTTTTCATTAACAGCCTTTGCAAGTTTAATTCCTTCTTGCAATGTGGTGTTCATTTTCCAGTTTCCTGCAACAATATGTTTTCTCATAATATGGTATATGTTTTTAATAAATATTTCCTCGGCGCGAAATTATAAAAATCTTAATTAACTGATCAAGAAAGAATTAATTTAGGATGATTATACTTAAATAAGGGCAATTATTTCTTATGAGACTGCATATTCACAAGCCTCTTTTATCATTGCAATTGCCTTTACGAATACTTTTATATCCTCAAACCCATAGGATAGTCTCAATTGATATTTTGCCTGCAAACCAATACTGCACATTGTTCCCGGCACATAAATAAGTCGTGGCAATTTCTCAGGACTTCCGTCTATCTCAAAAACGCCAGTATTCCGAGACAAGTACTTATGGAATTTTGAATCTTTGTGAGTCTCTATTTTCTTTAATGTCAGGTAAAAATAAAATCCAGCCTCACCCCCTCTAAGTTCTGAAAGGTAATTTCCCAGTTCAGTAATAAGCAAACGCTTAATTGCTATAGCTTTTTCTTTGTATCCAAAGTTCACATTTTCCTTTTGGATCTCAATGTAATTATCCAGCAGCCAACTTGCTATCTCCTGGTTAATAAGCGAAGCGCTAAAACCAATATCCGAAGTTCTTTGAATCAATAAACTGGAAATTACGTCTGATGAAGAAAATATATATCCTATTCTCAGAGCCGGAGCAATTACTTTTGATAAAGTTCCTACCTCAAATACATTTCCCAGGGTATTGTATTTCAGACCAGAAATTGGCTTTGGAACATCCGGATTATGAATAATATCTTCATAAGCTTTATCAAAGAGAACAGGAATCTTTCTTTTTAGTTTTTTGGAAAGCTTAAGGGATATTTCAACAATCTTTTTTCTACGGTCGTTTGAAAGAATAGTAGCTGTTGGATTGTTTACTGTAACAATATAGAAAAAGGAAATTCTTTCAATATCAATTTTACTCAAAGCCTTTTCTATCAGATCAATCCTTATTCCCTGGTCATCCTCTTCAACAGGAAGTAAATCAAATCCTTTTCGCCTCAATGTCTCTGTATATATATAATAATATGGATCGGCTGTAATCACATATCCCGGTTCAATAATATCAGCAAATGAATCCAGAATACTTGTGGCTCCATCTGCTCCTATCAGAATACTGTATTCTGCCAGTTCCTGTTGTGAGAGATTGCCAATATTGTTTTTTACATAATGGTTGCGAATAGCTTTTCGTAAATTCAATGAGCCCTCACCGCCGCCATAATTAAGAGCACTCCTGTATTTTAAAGGATTGCAAATTATCTCTTCGTATGCTTTGACGATTTCTTTAACAGGAATGGTTTTATCATTTACATACCCAACTCCCAAATTAACATCAATACCCTCCCTAAAATTATCAGCAAACTCACCGGTCATCTCATTTACTGTTGATGGTGCAGATGATCTTTCGCCAAATTTTGAAAGCCTAAATTGAAGCATATCTGTTTAGTAACAATTTGTTGTTTGAGTATTTGAAATTTCCAGTAAATAACTAATGAATACTACCAGCTTATTCAAGATTTTGACTTGAGTTTACGCATACGAAAAATGTTCAGAAATAATGATATTGAAGCTATAATTAAGACCACAATTAAGGACAAATAATCATTCTTTATTGCAGTTATTTCCTTTAAAGAAAAAGACAAACCGTTCTCACTAAAAAAGCTTTCATCTGGGATATTTCTATAATGCCACTTACCAATAACATTCCCATCCTTTATTAACATCAATCCCGGATTACTTCGAATCATTGTTTTCAGGGTGATATTATCGGTGATGAAAAATTCAAAAGCAGGATTTACAGTAGCATTAATTTCATCTACAAGCTCACTCATGGAAGAAGTCATACCATATACGTTGTAATTGTTTTGAATAGCACTTTTAGTAAATTCATTGATTCTGATAAGTCCTCCAAGATTAGCCTTCGACAAATCGTATGCTACAACAAGGAATGAATATTCTGAATTATTCAATACACTATCAGTAACATCAATACCTTCATAAGATGTCAATGTAAAATCATGAATAGGAGGTTGATAACCTTTCTTTAACAAAATATTCTTTGTTTCCACCCAATGCCAGGAACTATCATTCCATGGTTCAATTTCAGAATCGAGTGTAAAATCCTCAGAGACGCCATCTTTCTCATAAACAAGAACTGTTTCATACTCATCTGAAGGCATGCCCTCCGGTATTTTCATTGAAGCAGAAATGTTTGTACCAATTTTATATGGTCTGAAATCAATAAATGGCAGGTTAAAATAACAATGAAGCGATAAAAGCAGAGTAGCAATACTTAAGGCTATAACCATAGTCCACTGAACAAGGTCTTTAAAAATTTGAATAAAATGATTCCGTTGATGAAATATCAGGAATGTAGGAATAAATAATATAAGATTTTTGTAGAAGGTCTGCCAATTGGTAAGAATGATAGCATCTCCAAAGCAGCCACAGTCTGTAACCGGATTTGTAAGAGCAATTACAAAAGTAAGAACTGTGAAAAAAGACATAAACAATAATAGAGCCCAGGCTGTTACCTTCATTTTTATCTTAAAAAACAGGCAAAGTCCAATAATTAATTCGGCACTACTCAACAATATGGCCAATACCAGGGCCAAAGGCGATAAAAAATCCCATCCAAAAGCATCAAAATAATCCTGAAATTTATAGGTGGACCCCAAAGGATCAATGGCTTTAACAAAGCCTGAAAAAATAAAGACAGTTCCCATTATAAACCTTGCAATATTTCTGATAATTGTCATGATTATAATAATGAAAGTTTTGATTTGATTTTTTCAATGATAAGTTCTGATATTTTCTCCGGTGCAATTACATTACCATTTATGTCCCCACATTCTATCGATTCAAAGTCATCATTATCTTCCACCTGCCACAAATAGACTTCCCGAACTCTTTTCTGAAAATCAAGGTCTGCTTCATGAATATCAAAAGCACCATTTAAATAATCCCTGTCTGTTCCCTGGCGGGCATTGTTTAAATTTTTTTGTGTGAAATGAAAAGGTACATTCAAATACAGATTTAAATCAGGTACAGGTATTTTATTGTACTCGTATTCGAAATGTTTTATCCATTTTGCAAGTCGTTCTTTTTCTGCTTTATCTGTAAGTTTAGCACATTGAAAAGCAATGTTGGAATACAAATAGCGATCAGCTATAACAAAAAAGCCTTCAGTCATCCATAGTTTTAAGTCAGCAGCTGCATCATTTCGATCTCCGGCATAAAGTAAAGCGATAAGGTATGGATTAACCTGAGTTATCTTTCCCAGATCACCACGCAAAAACCGACTTATCAGTTCACCCCAAATAGGAGAATCAGTGCGGGGAAAATGCAAAAATTTACTCTTTAAATTCCGCTTCTTGAAAAACTGCTCAACAAGATTTAATTGTGTCGATTTTCCTGAACCATCCAAACCTTCAATAACTATAAAACTCACGGTCAATAATTTTTTCTCAAGATATTCCAGGTGCTAATGCTTATTTTTACCTTTACGAAGGGATCAACACCAATTGTTCTGATGGATAAAGATACATTTTTTGAAAAGAAACAAATCATTAACTGCAGAGGAAAATGTCTGGATTTTTCGTCTCCAAAAATTATGGGCATTCTAAATATTACTCCCGATTCCTTCTTTGACGGTGGAAAATACACGGAAGAAAATTCAATACTCGCAAGAGTGGGAGAATTGATTTTAGATGGCGTAGAAATTATTGACATAGGAGCATATTCATCAAGACCGGGAGCAGATAATATTAGTGAAAAGGAAGAATTACGAAGATTGACTTTAGCATTAAATATAATACGTAAGAAATATCCTGATCATCTGCTATCTGTTGATACATTTAGATCTGCAATAGCTCGAGAACTTGTTAATGAATTTAGTATCAATATGATTAATGATATTTCCGGGGGGCAAATAGATTCTAAAATGCATGATACTATTGCAGAACTTCAGATACCTTATATCATTATGCACATGCCCGGAACCCCAAAGAATATGCAATCAAAGACTAAATACAATGACCTGATAAATGACATCATTGATTTTCTGGGAACTCAAATTGATTCATTGAAGCAGAAGGGACTCAATGATATCATAATTGATCCCGGATTCGGCTTTGGCAAGACCATGGGGCAAAATTATCAACTATTGGCACATCTCAGTGCCTTCAAAATTTTAAATTGTCCCGTGCTTGCAGGAATTAGCAGGAAATCTATGATCTATCGTTTTCTGGAAATCAATGCTGAGGAGTCATTGAATGGAACCATTGCTCTAAACATGATTGCACTTACAAATGGAGCAAATATCTTACGGGTTCATGATGTTAAAGAAGCCAGACAAACCATTAATTTATATTTGAAAACAAAGGAGGAGGGTATGAATTATATCAACCTACAGAAGTAATGTGTATCTTTATCTAAGAATTATTTTTAATCATGCTTTTCACATTTATAACAGTACGTTTTATAGATATTATTGACATTCTTCTAGTTGCCTTTTTAATGTACCAGATATACATGATAATCAGAGGCACTGCTGCATTCAATATTTTTGTTGCTATAATAGGTATCTGGCTCCTTCACTTTTTTGTGAGCATGTTAAAAATGAAACTACTCACATCAATTTTAGGTGCTGTAATTGAAGGAGGAGCCATAGCCCTAATTATTCTTTTTCAGCAGGAAATAAGAAGGTATTTGATTTTTTTAGGTAGCAAATACTTTCCCAACAAGAAATTTTCCCTGCAGAACATATTAAAAAGAGGTGAGTCAATCATAGAAAAAGTTAAGATATCATCCATTCATAAAGCCTGTATTAATATGTCGAATAGTTATACAGGTGCCCTGATAGTAATCTCCCGTAAATCATCTCTCGAATTATATGCCGAAACGGGAGATATTTTGAATGCTCAGACTTCCAGCCGATTGCTAGAGAGTATATTTCTGAAAACCGGTCCCCTGCATGATGGAGCAGCAATCATTCACGATGACCTGATTGTATCTGCACGATCTGTTTTACCATTTTCAAGCAATACAAATCTTCCACCCTATTATGGCATGAGACATAGGGCCGGACTTGGAATTAGTGAAAATACAGATGCTGTTGTAATTATTGTTTCTGAGGAACGTGGAGATATTTCCATTGCAGAACATGGAGAATTGATTTCGGGAGTTGGAGAACAAGATCTTTGGAATATTTTGAAAAAACACTTTGGATAATACATTACTTAAATGAGTATAAAAGAATTTTTTGAGATTGAATTGATCAGTACTGACAAAATTCAAATTACGGTATTTCACCTCCTCATTGTCTTTTTAATATTGATCATTACGCCAATTATTTTATTAATTATTCGCAGAATATTTTTCAAACAAGAAAAGCGAAACCGCATTGATCAGGGAACCGGTCAAGCCATGTATCAGTTAATCAAGTATGTGTTGTGGGTAATTGCAGTTGCCTTGACTCTTGATTCGATTGGTATAAAGATTACATTTCTACTGGCCAGTTCAGCCGCTTTATTGGTTGGTCTGGGTCTTGGCCTGCAGAAAATATTTCAGGATTTTGTATCGGGCATATCTTTGCTTATTGAAGGTACATTGAGGGTAAATGATGTTGTGCAAATTGCAGAAGGTGAAGTGGGCAGAGTAAAGCAAATAAACTTGCGCACTTCCAAGCTTGAAACCAGAGATAACATTATACTGATTGTACCAAATTCGAAGCTTATTAACGATGTGGTTATAAACTGGAGCCATATGGAAAAGAAAACCCGTTTCTGTGTCAAAGTGGGTGTAGCCTATGGATCGGATGTACCCCTTGTAAAAAAAGTTTTGCTTGAATGTGCAACCGATCAGGAAACAATTTTCAACAACCCTTCACCCTTTGTTCGTTTTGTCGATTTTGGAAATTCTTCACTCGATTTTGAATTGTTTTTTTGGACAATAGAAACATTTCGTGTAGAAGATACAAAAAGTAATATTCGCTTTAAGATTGACGATGCATTCAGAAAGAATGGCATCAGAATTCCTTTCCCTCAAAGGGATGTGCATTTTTATCCGGATAAAACGAATGAATAGTAGTTGGGATTATTTAAATCTGTGCTTCTCTCTCTTCTTGATAATCTTAGCTCTTGATTCTTCTCTGTTTAGCAAACGCTCAATGTTCTTCTGATGAGTTAAAATCAGCAGAATTGATACTATCATAGAAAAGATGATGAGAGATGATATAGTAGTTTTAAAAACGAAGATTATTAAAATAGGAAAAGATATTCCCGCAATCATTGAGCTTAGAGAAACGTATCTTGTTGTAAGAAAAACAACCAAAAAAATCCCCAAGCAAATAAGTGTTGGCTGTGGTTGAATTGCTAATAGCAATCCGAGCAATGTAGCCACTCCCTTTCCTCCTTTAAAATTAACATAAACAGGGAAAATATGACCAAGAACAGCTGCAGCCCCAAGGATCAGTTGATAATTGACAAAATCGGCTGTACCAGGTATATAAACTGAAGAAAGCCTGATTATGCTAACCGCAATATAACCCTTTAATATATCGAGTAAAAAAACGGGCAAACCAGCTTTCCAACCAAGCACCCTTACAGTGTTAGTAAAACCAGCATTACCGCTTCCATGTTCTCTAACATCTATGCTGTAAAATCGTTTTCCAATCCAAACCGATGATGGGACAGATCCAAGGAGATAAGCTAAAACAATAAATAAAATCTTGATTATCAAAGACATAATCAAAGAACAGATTGATAAGGCGTTACAAATTTAGAGTAAATATTTTAGTATCAAAACTATTGACTTACAATTTGATAGTTATAAAAACAAAAAGCCTCTAAATGAAATACTTAGAGGCTTAATATTATTTAATTGATTTTGTTTAAACAATATCAAACGGGTTTACCGTACTTTTCCCATGCCGTTCTTTAAATGCTAAAAGTTTTTCTTTTTGATTTTTCATTATAGCATTAAACGCTTCCGGAATATCCTTCTCATCAGCATAAATTTTTTCCATTCGTTCAATCTTCTCAAGGAATTTTTGAATTCTGATTGAAAACTGTTTTTCATAAAGTTCTTTTGTATATTCTCTATTAAATACCTGCATAAACAATGATTGCAAGTTTTCATATTTTGGAATATATCCAATTGGAGTTTCTATTGCATCATATTCTCCATGCACTCTCCCTTCCATCCATATTAACCATACTTTTTTATCGACCTTCTCACAGAGAAACTCACCGTTTTCTTTAATAAAATAATTGGTAGCAAATACCGAAGGTTTACTTTTCAGTTTTTTTCCAAAGTTTAAATGATTATCAATGTACTTACCCAATTGTACAACAAGAAAATCGAGATTGGCCATTGGACTGAACTTTCTGACACCTTCCTGTCCCAGAGTTGCGGCTGTAGTCTCTGATTCAATTGTCGCTCCAATGTATACACCATGCTCCCAATTCAGACTTTGAAATACAGGAACAGATGTATCAGAATCGCGGCCACCGTATATAACTCCACTAATGGCAACGCCATCCGGATTATGAAGATTTGGATCAACATTGGATAATTCATTAATTCTGACAGTATATCTCGCATTCTTGTGTGCATGTTCAATTTCTTTACCATCATTGTCTTTATCTCCTAATTTCCAGTTCTCACTGAAATGATTCATACCTTCCTTTGGAAGCTCTCTCCCCATATTTAGCCAATATGGTTGACCATCATGAATTAAAATATTTGAAAATATAAGTTCTCGAGGAGTAGTAAGTACTTCATAAATGAAGGGATCATCTTTTGGGTTAACATCTGTAATAATTCCAAATATCCCTTGCTCAATATTAACTGCATGACATGTCCCATCGTTCCATTCTCTAAGATATGCAATATCGTCTCCAACAATTGTCTGGCCTGGCACCATAGCTGTTGAAGTCTTACCACATGCACTTGGAAATGCTCCGGTAAAATAAGAAATCCTATTTTTGCCCTCAGGCTTTATTCCCATGATAAACATATGTTCTGTTAACCAATCTTCATTATTAGCCTTGTAAATTGCCAATCTAAGAGCTAATTTCTTTAATCCCAGACTATTTCCAGCATATTGATTATTTACAGTAAACACCCTGTTTTCTTTCAGGTCCATGTAAATTCTTCTTTTGTCAATATTTTTTGTGTTTCCTCTTTCATCCAATTCACCTGCTGAATGAACCAGATAGAAGAAATCATCAGAACCATTCAATTTTTTAAATTCCTCATAGCCTGATCTGTAAAGAATATCCTCACTATGTCCAACATAGGACGAATCTGTTATCTGTAAAGCACAAATTGAGAACTTTGAGTTCAGAGGACCAAGGCAAAAAAACCTGACCAGAGCTTCTTTTCCTGTCATAGCTCCATCCATTATTTCTAATACTTCCTTTACTCCTTCTTGTCTGAGTTTTGTTTTGATTACCTTGCTCATTTTCATATCAGGCGTAACCAGTATGCTAGTATTATCTTTATCTCTGGCCTGATCAAAATAGCCATCATAATGTATTGTATGGCCTTTCATACTCAACGCCCTTTCTTCCCCACTCCTTAAAGCTAATTCTCTAACATAATCTATATCATCTTGAGAATCGGTAATAACTGTAACCTTTGATGGCTTTAGCAGATTTGTGAAGTCTTCCACAATTTTTAAAACCTTAGAGTTATTTAAATACTCAAGTTTTTCTAAATTTTCTTTGCTTAAAATACTATGATCAATGTTCATAATTTGTTCCTTTTAAAATGGTATGTATATTTGATTAATTCATAACACTAGCATAATTTTTTGCGGCAACAAAGATAGAAAAAAAAAAATCTTAAAAGTCCTATCTAAAATTTGCACCTAATACTATTACAAATAATTATTCAATAGGTTCAATATGAATACAATAAAAAATATTTATCAATGGTGCTGTAAACGAGAGAATTTATTGAGCTAAACCCATTAAGCGTAAAACCAAAAGGGATACTACTCCAATTCATGAACAACCAGGCCGCTTCTCAACTTAGGTTCAAACCAGGTTGTTTTTGGAGGCATAATATTGCCTGTGTCGGCTATATTGATTAACTGCTCCATAGATACGGGATACAAAGCAAATGCAACGGCCATTTCACCTGAATCTACCCTGCGCTCTAATTCTTCCAATCCACGTATACCACCAACAAAATCAATTCTTTTAGATTTACGTAAATCCTTAATATCCAGAATAGGGTCTAATAAAGCATTTGAGAGCACAGTTACATCAAGGCAGCCTATGGGAGCATTATCATCGTAAGTATTTTCTTTTGCTTTCAATATATACCATTTGTCCTTCATATACATTGAAAACTCATGCAAAGCTAAAGGTTTATAAGGCTCAGTTCCAAACTCCTGAACATCAAAGTCCTTTTCTATTTTTGCAATAAATTCCTCAGGAGAATTACCATTCAGGTCTTCAACAAGCCTGTTATAATCAATTATAGTAAGTTGAGAAGCTGGGAAATGAACTGCTAAAAAATAATTGTACTGTTCATTGCCTGTATGATTTGGATTTTCTTTCTTTCTTTCTTCACCAACATGAGCTGCTGCAGCTGTTCGGTGATGTCCGTCGGCCACATAAGTATAATCCACCTCTTCTTTGAAAATTCTCTCAATATCATTAACATCATCTTCAATGTCTACCAACCAAAAGGCATGTCCAACACCATCTTTTGTGGAGAAATTATATTCAGGTGCGCCCTTGATAATCCTGTCAACAATCGCATCAATGTTTTTATTATCCGGATATGCAAAAAATACAGGTTCAGCATTAAAATTGGTTACACGAATATGTTTTTTCCTGTCCTCTTCCTTATCCGGTCTTGTCAATTCGTGTTTCCGAATGATTCCATTGAGGTAATCATTAACACTTGCACAGGCAACCAGACCATACTGAGTCTTGCCCCATAATGTTTGAGCATAGATGTAGTAAATGTCAGTTTCGTCCTGCGAAAAAGTGCCTTCAGAAATTAACTTTTTAAGATTTTCTCTACCTGTTTCGTAAACGACATCTGCATAGTGATCAGTATCAGCAGGAAGATCGATCTCAGGCTTAACAACGTGTAAAAAAGTGTAGGGATTATCCTCTGCTTCCGATCTTGCTTCATCAGAATTAAGCACATCGTAAGGTCTGGAAGCAATACGATCAACTAATTCCTTCGCAGGTCTGAACCCTCTGAAGGGCTTTAAAATTGCCATAAAATCTTGTTCTGTATTTGAAAAAAAAACTAATTTACCTTAAAGGTAGTGTCTCCATCCTTAATAAATCCAACAATCTGACGGGCAGCTGCAAGACCTGCATTAATATTTGCTTCAGCAGTTTGTGCACCCATCTTTTTAGGAGTAGCAAAATAGCGATCAGAATATTTCTCTTCAAGGATATCTTTGCAATCAGGAACAATATCTGTTATGTACCTGAAATCGTCACGATCTTCAAACATCTTAAGCAATGAGGGTTCATCAACGATTTCTTTTCTTGCTGTGTTTACAATGGTAGCTCCCTTAGGCATAAGTGACATGAGATCATAATTAATAGATCCTTTTGTTTTTTCATTTGCAGGAAGATTCGCAGCTACATACTGACAATTCTTGTAAAGATCTTTTACATTTTCAACACATTTCACACCATCATTTTCAATTACTACTTTGTCAACAAAAGGATCGTGTGCATAAATCTCCATTCCCAAGCCTTTCCCGATGTGTCCCATGATTTTTCCAATGTGTCCGTATGCATGAAGTCCAAATGTTTTTCCTCTTAATTCAGTTCCTGCAGTTCCATTGTATTTATTACGATTGAGCAGAATCATCATTCCTATGCCCAGCTCAGCAACTGCATTCGAATTCTGACCGGGAGTATTCATTACGCAAACATCATTTGCTGTTGCAGCATTAAGATCTACATTATCATAACCTGCTCCTGCCCTTACAACTATTTTAAGATTCTTCCCTGCCTCAATAACATCCTTATCTATTATATCGCTTCTCAAAATAATTGCATCAACATCTGAGGCCGCTGAAATCAGTTCTTCCTGCCCATTGTATTTTTCCAAAAGAATCAACTCAAAACCTGCATCATCAATTATTTTCTTAATTCCCTCAACAGCAGCCGGAGCAAAGGGTTTAACAGTTGCTAAAAGTACTTTTGTCATAAATCAATATTTATTAAATTTTTGCTTCAAATTCTTTCATTGCATCTACTAATGCCATAACACTTTCCAAAGGCAATGCATTGTAAATAGATGCTCTGAATCCGCCAACTGAACGATGTCCCTTAATACCAACCATACCCTGAGAAATGGCATATTGAAGAAAATCTGCCTCTTTATCCTTATATTCTTCATTCATAACAAAAGTTACGTTCATATCAGATCGATCTTCTTCGCCTGGAATCGGAGAATTAAAGAGTTTGTTCCTGTCAATCTCATTGTAAAGCACTTTAGCTTTTTCAATGTTCATTTTATGAATAGCAGGAACACCTCCAAGACCTTTAAGCCATTTTAGCATGTTCAGACAACCGTAAATTGCCAGGCATGAAGGAGTATTGAATAACGAGGCATTATCAATATAGGTTTTGTAATTCAGCATGCTTGGTATCTGACGATCCACTTTCCCAAGAATATCATTTCTAATAATAACAAATGCAACACCTGCAGGTCCAACATTTTTCTGGGCACCTCCATAGATCATTGCATATTTGGATACGTCAACGGGCCGACTCAATATATCAGAAGAAGCATCAGCTATCATAGGAACAGGAGAATCCATATCTTCTTTAATTTCTGTTCCAAAAATTGTATTGTTTGTAGTGATATGAAAATAATCAACATCTGTAGGTATTGAAAAATCTTTTGGAATATAGGTATAGTTCTTATCCTTAGATGAAGCAACTATTTCTACCTCTCCAAACAATTTAGCTTCTTTAATGGCTTTTGATGACCATGATCCTGTATCAAGATAGGCAGCTTTTGTTTGCAATAAATTGTAGGGTATCATGCAAAAATTAAGGCTGGCTCCTCCATGAGTAAAAATAACAGAATGTGAATCAGGCACAAGCAATAATTCACGAACAAGATCAACAGCTTCTTCGATAATTGCAGAAAACTCCTTCGACCGATGCGAGATCTCCATCACTGATAATCCTATACCATCTAGATCCAATATACCTTTGGCGGTTACTTCTTTGACCTGATCGGGAATAATTGAAGGTCCTGCGTTAAAATTGTGCTTTTTCATACTTTAATAAATTTTCTGTTTGTAAATGACTTCCGGCTACTAATAAAGCAAAATGAACAAAGAATTCATTTGTTAATTAAATAACAACTGAAAAATGGAAGGGTAAAAATACAAAAATATCAATACTATCGTCGTTTCACCCTATAATATCTATTTACATTTTACTAACAGGTATCCAAAGTGCGATTTTTCTTCTCCAAAATGTTTAAAGTGTAACCAAATAAAAGTCTTTTAAGTAAGGTATTTGTTTCGTTAAGTCGAATGTATGGCAATATTCCAAAACATCATCCAGTCCATTTTTCTTAAGCCGATGACGTTGAGCTACTTTTTCAAAGTAAGCATTCAAGTCATGACTAGCCAAATTCCACAAATCCATAGCAGCATAAGTTGAATCGCATATAGTATAGAAATTATCGCTCTTTAAAATTGATTCAGCCAATACTCCTGCAAAAAGGGTGTCTTCGAGATTGAATTTATTTTTCCATCCCGCACACAGAATGAGTACGTCATGTTTTTTATTCTGAATGTGTTCAACCAGGGCACTATGATTCAAATATGCTCCAATAAGAACTTCATGACTGTGAGAGGCCATCATAATGGTATTGGTTCCATTGGTAGTACTATAAACAATCTCCTGGCCCTTAACCCGTTCGGGAGTAAAATTGTAAGGAGAGTTACCAAAATCTGCAAAATCACGCACAATCCCATCCCTCTCAGCAGCTACCATATATCCTTTATTCTTATAATCCTGAGCTTCTTCAAGCGTAGCAACAGGAATAATTCGTTTTGCTCCATGCATGAAAGCCGTGCAAATTGCTGAAGTAGCACGTAAAATATCAACCACAACAACAATGGCATTATCGTTACGGAAAGTATCATAAATGCCAGGGGTAAGACAAACTTCAATTTTGCATTTATCCATGAAAATTATTTTGTTAAGAACGGTAGTTTAACAACAACAGCCTTCAATGATTTGTTCCTCACCTGCACATAAATTTCGCTATCTATGCCAGCATATTCAGAAAGAACATACCCCATACCAATTCCCTGCTTAAGTATTGGCGACATTGTTCCTGATGTTACACGTCCTATTTCATCTCCATCAGAATTCAACAAAATGTAATCTTTTCTGGGAATCCCTTTATCAATCAATTTAAAGCCAACTAATTTTTGTTTTACTCCATTCTTAATTTGCTCCAGATAAATCTTCTTATCAATAAAATCACTGTTCTTATTTACCTTCACTATCCAGCCCAATCCAGCTTCAATTGGCGATGTTGTATCGTCGATATCATTGCCATACAATGAGTAAGCCATTTCAAGTCTTAAGGTATCTCTCGCGGCCAAGCCTGCAGGAACAAGTCCAAAGGGCTCTCCTGCCTTTAACAGTTCCTCCCATAATACGGATGCATATTTGTTGTAACAATACAATTCAAATCCACCTGCACCTGTATAACCCGTAGCCGAAACAATAACATCTTCGGATCGTCCAACAGATATAGTTACAAACGAAAAACTCTTCATAGATTTCAGGTCATGATCAACCAAAGTTTTAAGTATATCAATTGCTTTTGGACCCTGAAGTGCAATTAGCGACATCTGATCAGAAGCATTCTCCAGTTCAGCTCCAACTGTGTTGTGCTGATTAAACCATTTCCAATCTTTCTCACTATTGGAGGCATTGACAACCAGCATGTATTTTTCCTCTGCGAATTTGTAAATAATCAGATCATCAACAATTCCGCCCTTTTCGTTTGGTATGCAAGAGTATTGAGCTTTCCCTACTTCGAGTTTAGAAACATCATTGGTTGTGGTATACTGCAGAAGGTCAATTGCATATTTTCCTTTTACCCAAAATTCTCCCATATGAGAAGCATCAAACATACCGGCAGCATTTCTTACGGCAAGATGTTCTTTTACTACCCCGGAGTATTCAACAGGCATATTAAAGCCGGCATATTCCACCATGCGAGCACCTGCCTTTTCATGCAAATTAGTCAGTACTGTATTTTTCATCGCCAGAAAATTATGCTGCAAATGTAAAAATAAAGATGGAAGAATTTTATGATAAATATTGTTGAAACAATGAAACAGCCTGATTTTAATTTTATTGCGAAGAATTCTCCAGAAGAGAAACACCCATAAATACCGATCCAAAGCTAAAAGCAAAGTAGTTGTTATCCAAGCTTGGTTGAACCTTTTTAAAGTTTATTAAATTGTAGCTAAGGTTAAAGAATCCACCAATACTCAAAGTCCGGCCTGTAATAAAGTATTTAAAAATATTTGTGCCAATAGTCAATCCTCTTTCCGTATTAAAGTCAAAAGTAGTTCCTAATTCATCTTCATTGATTACATGGAATGAATGTCCCAGATAGCCTAAATAAGGTTCAATCCGAAAATTATTAAAAAGCTCATACTCATAGCCTAAACATATTTCAGCTTTTATTGGATTCAGTCTGGCTTCCAAAGGCAAAATTGTTCCATTAAAATCCAGTTCTATTTGTGGATTGATGGTCATGGGCTTAATTGAGAGATTTATGTTATATTTCTTATAACCAACAGTTAAAAAAAGATATATTGACCGATGATTACTTAACTAATTTTCAGTTTTTTCGCTGTAATAGTTATAAGAATACCCACCTCCCAGTTTAATTCTCCATTTTTCTTTCTCACTCACCCGAAATTGAGAAAAACATATCCCTGTTTTGAAAAGAAAGATCAGAATTGTTTTTAATCTCTTCATAAAAGGAGAAATTATGCATTCGCTAACCTTAAGAATAATACAAAGACCACTAATTTTACTTTTATACTATTAGTTCATCTTAAAACAAAACTATGCTAGGTATAGGATAGATTATTTAAAAACTTAGTAGATTAAAACTATTTACTATGTACCTTAAACTCTACCTTCTTGTTTTGTGCCCTTCCATCAAATGTGTTCTTTGGCGCAACAGAGTTCGGGCATGAGTATCCTTTGTATTCAAATCACCTGGCAACTATGCCGATAATAGACGATGCTTCTAATGATAAAAAATTACAAGCTTTGGCCTCTTTGATTTGTCCGGATGATCGCTGGAAGCAAAAAAAGTAACTTTATATGGTTCTTCCAGATTATGCCTCAACATCAGTCCAAAAGAAGACTCAGGATACTTATAAGAATCAATAATAAGCTTTGATATATCAATGTTTTTAAAATCCAAGGTGACATCATCAGTATCTTCTACATATACCTGATAATCAGAAGAAACAGTAGGTTGATTGTTCCATGTAATGGAATCTTCATCCCATTCTTCAGTAATCTTATCAATAACAAAACTATTATCTCCATAGTGTCCGTCAACACCAATTACATCTTTATAAGCAGATGTAGAATTAAAATATAGGCTGATGAAAGCACTATCAATTATAACACCTTTGGGAACTATTGATAAATCAAAATCGATTGCTACTCTGTTTACATTTAATATGCCGCCTTGCGTCCATGCATATAAATGAATATCCGGAATATCTCCATAATTATTGTCTGGAACAATTTTACCAAAAACTGCATCTTTCCCGTCAACAGGATCAGGTTGAATCACCAGGGAATTCAAAATATTAAATGAAAAAATAGCGTATCCAAATTGCTCAGCGCAACCCAAATGAGAAGAAATTACATCCAAAATAACTTTAGTAGTAGAATCAGCAGCAACATAAAAGCTTACCGGCAAAGGATTTGGAACAAAGTCTTCAAATTCTGAACCAACTTTCGGTGTAAGGTAGATCACCGAATCATTCGAGTCTAATACTAAGAAATCTTCGACAGTATAGTCACCGACAACTAGTTCAACATGTTCAGTAAAATAATCCTCTCCAATCTTAATAAGTTTAAGTTGGTAAGCATTTAGTGCATAATCTCCCTTTGAATTTTTAATAGAAATTATAATAGATTTTGGCGTAGATTCATCTGATGACTTAGACAAAAGTTCACCTTCAACAGGCAAATTAGAAAAAGATAAACTTATTGGACCTTTTGATTTCAACTCACCTTCTCCTTGTCCTTCTTTTTCGCAGGTAGAAGCCAAGAGAATCAATAATGAAATAACGAGCAGATAATTTAATTTTTTCATGAGAATAATTTTAAATTAAAAGAGTCCTACTTAAATTAATAACGAATTCATGTAAAATCTATTTTTCTTTGTTTATAAGGATAATTCACCCTGATTTTAATAATTGTACTTACATTAAAAACACTTAGTAGGTTAAAGCTACTTACTAAGTACCTTAAACTCTACCCTTCTGTTTTGCGCTCTTCCTTCAGAAGTGTTGTTAGGCGCAATGGGCTGCGAGTATGCATAACCTTTGTATTCAAGTCTGCTTTCAGCGACACCTTTGCTTACCAGGTAATTCACAACTGCTTTTGCCCTGTTATTTGACAGCTTGGTGTTCACACTTAAACTTCCGACATTATCAGTATGGCCAGAGATTTCAATTCGAATGGATGGATTGGTCTCAAGAAGCTTAACAACATTATCCAGACTGGCATGAGATTCGGTTTTAAGAGTAGACTTTCCGGTTTCGAAATAAATGTTCTTAAGAATCACCTTTGCTCCAACTTCTACCCTGTCAAGCAAGAAATTCTTCACTACAACCTCATCGTAAGTGTTCATTGAAAGATCAACCATATCAAGGTAGAGTAAATAGCCTGTAGCAATGATCTCAACACCATATTGTTTTGATTCCGGTATTTTAACAGAGTAATTACCAGTAGCATCAGACATAGTTGTAGCTACAACCTGACTTCTATCCGAATCAATAATTTCAATCTTAGCAACAATTGGATTTTGATTTTCAGAATCGTTGATGAATCCCCTCATCAAGATGGCTGTATCTACATTAAGTTTTTGAGTAGGGACAAAATAAATATTATCGTAAGGAATTTTTGCTCCTGCAATAAGATCTTCCGCATCACCAACAAACATATCTTTTTCTGCTCCCAGGTAAATCACCTTATAAATATCCATTCCTCCAAGTCCAGACTCCCTGTTCGAAGAATAGTATCCGGTTTTTCCATCAGGAATATCCGAATAAAAAATATCATCGTTAGGAGTATTTATAGGATATCCTAGATTTATAGGTTTTGACCACAATCCGACATTGCTGAGCGAACTCTGAAACACATCATAACCACCCATAGAGTTGTGTCCCTTTGAACTAAAATACAATACTGAATCATTTGCTCCCAGGCTTACTCCCAGTTCATCAGAAAATGTATTGATCACATTTCCTGCATTTACAGGTTTTTGCCATTTCCCTTTGATATTTTTTGTGCTTATGTAAATATCAGTTCCTCCATAACCAGTTTTGGTATTGCTCGAAACAAAGTACAAAGTAGATTCATCAGAAGAAATACACATAGAAACCTCACGATGCTTAGAATTAAATTTCGAAAGTGATTTCGGTGCAGTCCATTCCCCTTTTTTCATTCTGCATACATATAAATCACCACTATTATTTTTTCCTTTATAAATATACAAGCTTTGCTTATCAGGAGAAATGCCAACAGCAGCAACATTTGTAGTGTTTGTTTTCCCGGTAACTTTTGCATCTACACGCCTGGCCCTTGTCCATGAGTTATTATCCAGTTGAGTAGAATAAACGTCTTCAAAAAATTTATCATCGATTATGCTCTTTTTACTTTTCTTAGAGTATTTCCTTCGTGAAGTGAAATACATGGTATTGCCATCGGCACTAATCATAGGTCCATACTCATCAAAGACTGAGTTTACTGTTGGCCCTAAATTGTTAATCACCACCCTTTTTGGCTCAGCAGCCAGTATTTTTCCATTTTTGCACTGCTGTATAAACAAATCAACCTTGGATTGATAATCCGGCCTGAACTTAGGGTGAAGTTTGTTTATGAAGTAATTGTATTCGTCAATTGCTTTATCAAATTCAAGAATCTGATGGAAAGCCATTCCCAGCATAAGATGAATATCAAAATGCACATCTGGTTCAAGTTTATAGGCCTTCTCAATGTATTTTATGGATTCAAATTTATTATCGCTAAATAAATAGCATCTGCCAATCATATAATTCAACTCCGGGTTATCCGGGTTGTATCCATAAGCTTTTAAATAACTCTCCCTGGCCAGTCTGTATGATCCCAAACCTTTCGAATAGTAGTAATTACCATCCTTAATATTCATCCAGGCATCCTTAAACCCATATTCTTGTTTTCTAAACTCCTTTTTTTTAATCTTTAAAGGACTGATCTGAGCATAGATTTCTGAAGAAACAATTGCAAATAAAAACAGTATGGAAAATAGTATTATTTTTTTAGGCATGATCCTGTCGGGTTATTTGTTACACTCTTTTAGGTATTCATTGGCTTCTTCCAATCCCAGTTCAGCTGCAAGCTCCCAATCTGCGCAAGCTTCAGTAAGCATTCCAAGCAATTCGTAAGTTAATCCCCTGTTTAAAAATGAAATATTATAATTAGGATCCAGTTCCAGGGATTTATTGTACCATTCAATAGCTGATTCATAATCTCCCGTCTTGGCCAAAACATTGCCCATATTGCACATTACTGACGGAGACTCCGGATTCAATTCATAAGCCTTTTTAAAATCAGCTTCTGCTTCCTCAAGATTGCCAAGAATATATCTGGCTCCTCCCCTGTTGTTGTATGGGATAAAACTTGAAGAGTCTATATTTATAGCAACAGTATAATCTTGTTCTGCTCCCTGAAAATCTCCCAGATTTTTCTTTGTTGATCCCATATTGATGTAAGCCATTAACAAATCATTGTCATAGGTTATGGCAAGTCTGTAATCGTATATCGCACCCTGATAATCACCAAGCATACGCTTTGCAGTTCCTCGATCGTGGTAAGCTTTAGCATAATCAGCTTTCTTTTGGATGGCCAAACTGAAATCAGCAATGGCATCATTGTATTTTTTATCAAGTAATTTCATGAGGCCGCGATAATAATATGCATGTGGAAGAGTATAATTGTTCTGTATTGCCATATCGAAGTCAGATGGTCCGACACTTGAAGTATCCTGTGTGAATTTAACGTAGGCTTTATAAAATAATGCTTCTCCATTATTGGGTTCAAAGTTTAAAACTTCCTGAAATTCCATCAACGCATCACTTTTTCTTTCTTTCACATAGTAAATTTTTCCTCTCTCAATATATGCCTCAGCAAAATTAGGTTGAAGTCTGACAATGCTGTCAAGATAGAACAGAGCTCCATAATAATCTTTCGCATGCACAGCCTCAACAGCAGTGTTGTATAATCTTTCTGCTATTCTCTGATTGCGATAATTCTCATAGTCAAATTCACTTGTTTGAGCAAGCAAAGTGGCTGAAATGCAAAAAAAGAAAGTTAAAATAAAGATTCGATTGATCATTTGTTAAGTATTTTATTGCAGTATACTGCAAAAAGCTTGATTTTGTTATATTGAGGTCATAATTTTATTAAAAATAAAAAAATAAATTAATTTAGAGGTGAATTTATTCACAAGTATAATTTTTAAATGAAAATCGACCTCACTTATTTGAAAAATATGTCGGCTGGGAATAAAGAGCTGATCATTGAAATGATCACTATCTTTAAATCTCAGGTTATTGAATTCAATCTTGGAATGAAAGAGTTATACAACAACAAGGATTATGAGCAATTAGGAAGACTTGCACACAAAGCAAAATCATCCATCTCAATCATGGGGTTGGAGGATTTGGCAAAGGATCTTAAATCATTTGAAGAACTTACGAAGGCTGGAGAGGAAGTTGAAACGTATCCTGAGTTTATTGAAAAGTTCAAAGATGTAACAAGAGAGGCAGTTGAGGAGCTAAATGAAGTAATTAATAACATTGATATTTACATTTAAATATTTCTACTTATGCTTAAAACTGAGAAAGTTAACAACGTTATTGTGGTAAAATTCAATGAGGTAGACCGTTTTAATGCTTTGATTGTTGAGCCAGTAAAAGAACAGCTGAAAAATATGTTTAATAAGCCCGGCACTAAATTAGCCCTTGATTTGGAAGGCATTAAATTTATTGACAGCTCCGGTTTTGGCGTTTTCCTGTCTATAATGAAAACCGCAAACAGTAACCACGGACAGTTTAAAATCTGTAACATCAAAAAAGAAGTAATGGATCTGTTTAAACTTTTACAGTTGCACAACGTATTTGATCTTTATGAAACTCAGGATGATTGTTTAAAAAGTTTCAATTAAGAAAAAATACAAATTTTCAGCATTTTTCATTTAGCCCTTTACCATAAATAAGGATTCGTTTTTTATACTCCAAGTTCTTAATTGCATAAAGTACTCTCATTGTTTTCTGTACCAATTATTATCTTTCTATTTTTTGGAATATTATTTGCTAATATTACTTCTGAAAGTTAATTAAGCAGTTCTCTTTGAATAAGTTTTCTTATTGGCAACATTTTAATTAGGCGCAACGACAGGTAATGTAAAAAAGAAACTTGAACCTTTCTCTACTTCACTTTCTATCCATATGGTTCCGTTATTTTTTTCTACAAATTCCTTACAAAGAATCAATCCCAAACCCGTGCCTGTTTCACCTTCTGTCCCTTTAGTAGTTTTATTACTATCAATCCTAAAAAGGCAGTCAATATCCTTCGAAAGAATACCAACACCTGTATCGGAAACCTCTAGTAAAACAAATCCAGACTCCGAAAATGGACCGCATTTGATTGAAATACTTCCTTTATTTGGAGTAAATTTTATGGCATTGGAAATCAGATTTCGCAGTACTGTATTAATCATATTCTCATCGCCCAGAGCAATAATATATTCTTCGTCTATTTCACTTTGTATTCGTATTTTCTTCTTGTCCGCTGCTTGCTTATTAAAAGTAATATTAACCTCGATCAAATTGTGTAGGTTAATTTTTTTGGGATTAAAGGCTAGCGTCCCACTTTTCGATCTTGCCCAGTTAAGCAGTCCATCCAGCAAATCAATTGTTTTATTCACTTCTGTATGGATATGACTCATGTAACTCCATTTTTTCTCATCAGAAAGTTTTTGATATGAATTGATGTATAATTCTGAGAATCCATTTATTGTATTGATTGGGTTCATGAGATCATGACCAATTATGGAAAAAAGCTTGTCTTTTGTAGCATTGAGTTCCTGAAGTTTCATATTCATTGTCTGAAGTTCTTTGGTCCTTTGATCCACAAGGTCTTCCAATGTAAGGTTAATGGCACGCATTCTTTGAACGCGTAAATAATAAATTAAAAATGTAATAGAAAGAAATAGAATAATTACAATTAGACGGAACCACCAGGTCTTCCATGGGGAAGGTAATACCGTGATTTGAACGGACGCTCCTTCGTTGTTCCAATACCCATCATTATTGGCTGCTTTGACCCGAAAAATATATTTCCCAGGGGGCAAGCTGGTATAAGTAGCTTCACGTTTGTCATTTGCGTTAATCCAATCATTATCAAAATTTTCCAGTTTGTATGCATATTTATTTTGCTCAGGATGCACAAAACTAAGAGCAACAAAATCAAATGATATCATTTTTTGCTTGTGATCAATCGTCAGGTTCCTGGTGTATTGTATATCTTTATTTAGTACTGCATTTTTGTCGTTGGGCTTGATTGGAACAGACTGATTAAAGATCTTAAAATCAGTTAGTTTTACCTTAGGAGGAAACTTATTTTCAGTAATGGAGTCGGGATGAAACCATATTCCGCCATTTATGCCGCCAAAGATTAAATATCCTGATGGAGTGATTGCACAGGAATTTTCCATAAATTCATTGCTGGGGAAATCATCACTCATATCATAATTTTTAAATTCAATTGTTTTTGGATTAAAACAGGAAAGACCTTCCATAGTTGATATCCATAATAAACCATTATGATCTTCCTGAATGGCACAGATAAAATCATTGATTAAACCATCTTTTGAAGTGTAATGAATAAAATCATTCGATTCTTTTCTGTACTTACTAATTCCTTTCCTGGTTCCCACCCATATTTGATTATTTGAATCCTCAAATACAGTAAAAACCTCATTGCTCAGGAGTTTTGATGAATTATTAGATTTGTGATAATAATTCTCAAAGGTTTTCCCATTATTGCGAGTCACTGAAAGACCACTGGAGGTGGCACACCAGATATAGCCCATACTATCACAAATTACATGAAAAACCCAATTACTACAAAGACTTGACGAGTCGTTGTAATTATTCAGGAACTGTTCATATTCACCTGTATTCATATTCCATTTTATCAAGCCATTGCCTTGAGGAGCAATCCAATAATTCCCTTCATAATCCTCACATATCGATCGGATATCCTTTAAGCTCTGTTCATTTTTGTCAATATGGTTAAGAGAATAATGGATTACCTGCTTTGTTTCCGGAATTAATTTTTGCAAGCCTCCAAAATAGCTTCCAATCCAGATGTTCAAATTCTTATCACGAAATAATTCAAATACAGTCCCACATTGAAGACCAGAGGATCCACCTTCAGCGCAGGGAATATACTCCGATTTACCACTTCTTAGGTTTAGTTTTAAAATACCATTATTAAAGGAGCCTAACCAAATGTTCTGGTCATCATCGGCCAGTACAGAAGCAACAGTCACTTCTTGTGAAACTTTTGCAACTAAGGCTTCCTTAAGACTGTGGAAACCTTTTTGAGGATAAGCCATCTGAATACCTCTGAATTTTACACCCAGCCATAAATTACCCTGTTTATCTGAATATATAGCCTCAACAGAATTATCAATTTCCTGCTGATTATACTTTTTAAATGGCTTATAGCTACCCAGCATTTTGTAATCCTGGTTATAAACTTTCAATCCAATTGTATTGCCAATAAATATTAATCCATGATTGTCTTTCTCGATGGTTTTAATAAAATCGAGACTCTCATCAAGATGTGTGATTTGATTTGAACTCAAATCAAATAGGAATACTCCAAACCCACGAGTACCTATCCATAATTTATTATTATATTCCTGAAGAGCAAAAACAGCAACTTTCTCCCCGGAATTATATCTTCTTAAAGAAAAATTTACCAGAGAGTCTTTACTGGCGTAATATTTGCATATTCCGTCTTCTACTCCAAACCAGTGAATATCATCATTGCCTTTTAGGTAACAGTGTGCATATATATTTGCATTATGTTTTGAGGTAAGTCTATTATCCTTTAAAGAAAAAATTTCTCCCCGGTCGAGTACCGCATACACTTGTCCATTCTGATCTTCAAAAAACCCTCTAGTAAAACCATCTATATACCTCTCATGAATCTGGACGAAATTATTATATTCCTTCTGGAAACGGCACATGCCATATTGCGTTCCTACCCAAAGCGTAGAATCACTTGCCAGAAATAAAGTCAGCACATGATTATGGATCAGACTGGTTGAGTCGTCAGAATTATTAACATAAGATGTAAAATTGTATCCATCAAATCGATTTAAGCCATTATCGGTACCTACCCAGATGAAACCTTCAGCATCTTTCAATATACAATTTACATTATTGTTTGATAAACCATTCGTTTCGTTAAACGATTCGAATTGCATATTTTTATACTGGCCATGAAGTGGAATTGATATAAGCAATATTAATCCCATAATCAAGGTAAACAGTATCCCAATGAATCGATTATTTCGAATTAAAAATTTATTACTTATTCTTTTCAACATTTATTTAAATTACGATTTTTTTCTTTTTAAGAATAATAAAAGTTAGCAAATATTCGATTTACATAGTCTTGCAGGTATTTTTTTCAGGAACAAAGAAAAACAACCAGGGATTGCTCTAAGTATGTCAAAATCCTGGTTATTTCGTAATAAGTAAAATTGATATGTAAAAATATATTTCTAAAGTTTATTTGGAGGTAGTTAAGGCAGTTGGTTTCAAGAGTGTATTGTCCTAAAATATTCCAACAGGATAAAAATAAATTTTGCTCTTTTTTATAGCGTCTCTAAAACCTGCAATTATCAATACAAGCGATTTAATTTTTTAAAATCAGCTCATCCTTTTCTCTATCCACCACAATTGTCTTAGTTTTCGATATTGTATTTGCCAATATTTCCTTTGATAGCTTATTGAGAAGTTCCCTCTGAATAATTCTTTTTATTGGCCGTGCGCCAAAGAGCGGGTCAAAACCTACCTTGCTTATCAGGTCTATAGCCTCTTCAGTGACTTTAATTTTCACCTGGATTTTATCCAGTTTTTTCTGTGTTTGATTTATCTGTAGTCGTACAATATCTTTGATCTCTTCTGCATTTAAAGGAGTGAACATAATCACTTCATCTATTCTGTTCAGAAATTCAGGACGAATCATTTTACGCATAAGTTCAAATACCTGTTTTTTTATTTCCTCCAGCAATGCGCTTCTATTTTTTGCAGAAGAATTATTCAGTTTCTCCTGAATTAGATGCGACCCTATATTGGAAGTCATTATAATAATTGTATTCTTAAAATTCACTACCCTACCCTTATTATCAGTCAGTCGACCGTCATCAAGGACCTGGAGCAGAATATTAAATACATCAGGATGTGCTTTTTCGATCTCATCAAGAAGTACTACGGAATAAGGTTTTCTTCTGACCGATTCAGTTAATTGACCTCCTTCGTCATAACCAACATATCCAGGAGGTGCGCCAATTAATCGCGATACCGAATGTCTTTCCTGATATTCAGACATATCAATTCGGGTAATAAGGTTATCATCATTGAATAAAACTTCTGCCAATGCTTTGGCCAATTCAGTTTTTCCAACACCTGTAGTACCCAGAAAAATGAAAGATCCGATAGGTTTGGATTCATCCTGAAGTCCGGCTCTGCTTCTTCTAACAGCATCAGCTACTGCTTGTATTGCTTCATTTTGCCCTACCACTCTTTCGTGCAATTGTTTCTCAAGATTCAGAAGCTTAACTTTCTCGGTTTCAAGCATTTTGCTTACCGGGATCCCTGTCCAGCGTGATACTATTTCAGCAATATCTTCTGAAGTTACCTCCTCCTTGATCATTATCTGGTCTTTTTGCTTTGCATTTAACTGGATTTTCAATTTTTCAATATTATCTTCAGCCTCTTTCACTTTACCGTATCTTAATTCGGCAACTTTGCCATAATCCCCTGCTCTTTCTGCCTGATCTGCTTCCAGTTTATATTCTTCGATTGCCGCTTTGTTAGTTTGAATATTCTCTATTATTTCTTTTTCAGCCTTCCATTTTGCCCTCATTTTATCTCTTTCCTCTCCCAAATTTGCTATTTCTTTAGCCAAATCATCCATTTTATTTTTATCCCCCTCACGTTTCAAAGCCTCTCTTTCAATCTCAATTTGTTTTATTTTTCTTTCGATCTCATCTATTTCCTGAGGAAGAGAATCCATCTCAATTCTCATTTTTGATGCAGCTTCATCAATCAAATCAATTGCTTTATCAGGCAAGAATCTTTCAGTAATATACCTTGAGGATAATTCAACAGCAGCGATAATTGCTTCATCTTTAATACGTACCTTATGATGTGTTTCATACCTTTCTTTCAGTCCTCTTAAAATTGAGATTGCACTCAAATTGTCTGGTTCCTGAACATTTACTATCTGAAACCTTCTTTCCAGGGCCTTATCTTTTTCAAAATACTTTTGATATTCACCTAGTGTTGTAGCTCCCACTGCTCTTAATTCTCCCCTGGCAAGTGCCGGTTTTAAGATATTCGCTGCATCCATGGCTCCTTCAGATTTACCGGCTCCTACAAGCGTATGTATCTCATCGATAAACAAAATGATCTCTCCATCAGAATGGATTACTTCCTTTATCACTCCTTTTAGTCTTTCCTCAAACTCTCCCTTGTATTTTGCTCCGGCTATCAGGGCTCCCATATCCAATGAATATACTTGTTTCGATTTCAGGTTTTCAGGCACATCACCAGAGACAATACGATGCGCCAAGCCTTCAGCAATAGCTGTTTTCCCTACACCTGGTTCACCTATTAAAATTGGATTGTTCTTTGTTCTTCGAGAGAGAATCTGTAAAATTCTCCGTATTTCTTCGTCGCGACCAATAACAGGATCAAGTTTTCCTTTTCGGGCACTATCATTCAAATTAATTGCATACTTATCAAGGGCATTGTATGAATCTTCAGCTGAAGCAGAATCTGCAGAAACATTTTGTCGCAATTCTTCAATCGCTTTATCAACCTCAGTTTTAGATAATCCGTTGTCTTTCAACAATTGAGAAACATCATCACCTACAGTCAATAGCCCCGATAATAGGTTTTCAACTGAAACATATTGATCCCCTTTTTTCTTACTGAGGTTTAAAGCATTCTGCACAGCTTTGGATGCATTTGCAGAAAGATATTGCTCTCCTCCCGAAACTTTAGGATAGGAATTCAGAATTTTTTCCAAAACTTGTTCAATCACAGGTCCGTTTGCACCTACCTTTTTAAAGATAAAATCGGCTATTCCATTCCCTTTCAGCAATAATCCTTTCAAAAGGTGACCGGTTTCAACAGACTGGTTACCATTCTCCTGAGCAATCAGGAATCCCTCCTGAATTACTTCCTGTGACTTTATTGTAAAATTATTTAAGTTCATACTATTTATCTCCTTTCTGAGGGGATCGTCAAATTCTCAGCCAAAATATATAAACGCCATAATGGCATGTTAACCAGTACTTTAATTGTCTTTTTGTCAGGTTGAATTCATGCTATACTGCTATTTTAGCAGGATTGAAAAACATCTTGTCTATTGGCAGTCACTGACTACCTTTTAGCAACAAGATAGTCTGGAGACTATACCGAACGGGGATAAAAAAAAAGACGATGAGGAAAAAACTCAATTTATCTTATCATATCCTGTTATTTCAGACTTTCAATCCATTCAGAAAGACGATCAGTCCATGTTTGTAAATGGCCCTTTCCTATTGCCAGTGAATATCCATGTCCTCCTTCCGGATAAATGTGCATTTCTGAATAAATTTTCTCCTTTGCCAAAGCCTGATAAAATAAAATGCTATTCATTACTGGAACGACGTCATCATCTGATGAATGAACAATAAAAGTCGGAGGAGTATTTTTATTTACATGAAGCTCATTTGAATAAAAATCTATTAATTCCTGTTCAGGCTTATCACCTAACAAATTATTTCTTGAACCTTCATGTGTATATATAGACTTCATTGTAATAACCGGATATATCAAGATCATAAAATCAGGTCGTGCACTCAATGAGTCTATATTGTCCGGCAAAGAATCTTTATAATCATCGTAATGTGTCCCCAATGTTGAGGCTAAGTGGCCACCAGCCGAAAAACCCATAATTCCGATTTGGTTTCTGGACACATTCCATTTCTCAGAATTAAATCTAACCAGCCTTATTGCTCTTTGGGCGTCTTGTAATGGAGCTTTGTGTCCTGAAATTATAGATTTTGACTTTGGTAATCTATATTTTAAAACAAATGCTGCAATTCCTTTAGAATTTAAAAATTTTGCAAAGTCGGTACCTTCCCAATCATACGCCAAACCCTGGTATCCTCCTCCAGGACATATCACCACAGCCTTTCCTGTTGCATTTTGTTTTGTTGGCAGATAAATCTCAAGGCTTGGTTCCTGCACATTTTCAATCCATAAAATATTTTCATTTCTTTGAGTTTCAACTTCATCAGTTTCCCGGTGATTTGGAATATTTCCCGACCAGAGAGGTATAATTTCCTGACCAAAACAGGCATTAATATTTATTAACAGGCAAAGACCAATGAAAAAGTATTTTCTCATAATAATAGTATTTAGGTTTTATATGAAATACAACATGCTAATAAAAAGGACTACAGGCTGAATACTAATTTATAACAGGTTTTTAAAAATCCTATCTCGAATTTTATACCCCAAAGATAAAAGAAGTCTTTTCTGGTTTATCATCTTTGTTTTACAAAATCTCTAAAGTTGCAATGTGGCTTGTCACTTTTCCTGAGTTGTTCTTAACAGAAACACTATAGTTAGCTTCATCATCAGGACTAACAGAATCTATGCTTAGAACTGAATTAGTTTCACCATCAATAATCTGTCCATCTTTAAACCATTGATAGGTGGCCTCTGGTACGGCAGCCACTTTTACCCTGAAATCAATTGCCTGGCCATTTTTAGCCTCTTTGGAATCCGGTTGCGAAAGAATAATGGGAGCCATTTTTGGAGTCCAGCCACCAAGAACAAAAGTAGGATTACTATAGTTGGCAATAATTGCTGAATCATTCTCCATAGTCAATCGCCTGGAAATAGGATGCCGTTGGCTAACATCAATAGGTTTACCATCGCTTATATTGGTACTGTTATACTCCCAATAATGAATGTTGGAAGTATTATTACCTTCCACACCCCATCCCACAGGATCAATGCCATCCAGGGCACAATTGAGTAAAACCGACTCGCAGTATGGATAACCCTTGCCTTTGTTGTCTGATGTTCGGGCAATGTATGTGCTGCCTGGACCAGCCATTTTAAATTTGCAATTTAGAAAGATATTACCGTGGTTCGCCTCTGTGTTTCGAATCCACATATGAGGACCGCCTGTTGAAATGAGTTTGCAATTATTGAAGAACGCTGGTCCGCGTCCAAGCACATTATCTCCTAATCCTGTAATTTTAGTATGACTCAGATATACTGAGCCGTTGACCTGCAAGGCATCTCCTGAGCCTTCAATAATGACATTGCTTATAATATTCTGCTGACCCATCAGAAGAAGTCCTTCAGCCTGAGCTGGCTCTTCGTTGATAGATTTTATAGTAAAATTGACAAGGTGAATGCCACTTGAATTGTCTCCCATAAAAGCTGCGCGACGAGAAGGAAAAGTACCTGGCCATTCGTTAGTGGCTATATTTGCCGGATGTGGATTAAACACTTCGTTATTCTTGTAACATACTATAACTTTATCCATATCCTCACCCAAAAATGTAACATTAGACTTGTTTCGGAAATAAACGATCTCCTCATAAGTTCCATTTTTTATAAAAATAGTAATACGATTGGGATTGTGGTCCGGGATGAAATCGATAGCACCCTGTACTGTACTAAAATCACCTGTGCCATCTCCTGATACCACGAGTAAACTTGCATTGGCAGGAGGGGGTGCCTTTTTTGTTGAAAATGTCCATTCTTCTTTCCCCATGATCCCGGGGAAGCTACTGTCAGGAAGGATTAATACTCCCGGATCGATTTGTATGTAATAGGTTTTGTTATAGTCAAGAATATTGTTGTGAGAGTATATCCTGGCAGTAGTATTTTCAATGATTACAGGGTAAAAATGAAATGCATCTGTAAAACCTCCGATGATTGTAAGCTGAAAGGAATCAGGATTGGGAAGCGCACCACCCGATGGAGTTCCCGGTTTAATATTTGCGTTGGTAAAGTATTCTGATCCATACTCGTAAGGAGTAGTAATATAGGGAACCCTTTTCCTATTCGGAGTAGTCGGTCCCGGGGGGATGCTCAAATCCAGTGAATCAACAAGTCTGTCATCGGCAGCATCATAAATGCGAATCTTTCCTGAATTGCCTAAAATGGGCTCTCCGGAGAAAGTAAGCTTAAGTTGTGTGTCAGGATTAACATTATTTGCTTTATTCTCAGGCAACTTTATTACCGAATTCGAAGATTGAGAATTGTTGCAAGTTGCAAGCAATACTACTGCGAGGATCAAGTAAATGGACAATGTCAGTTGAGCTTTTATCCACTTAAAAAGCCTTTTATTATTTAGCGTACCCGCAACTTCCGTTTCATGATAATTTTGATTTGAGGAATAATGAAGTATCATTTTATTGATTATTAATAAGTTCTGCGTTTTTAATGTGAAAGATGTTCAATGAAATAGTTGGTAATTTGCCGGGTAAGATAAACCCTTTCTTCTCCAGCAACATTGTGCTCCTGGCCTGGATAAATAAAATAATCGACAAATACATCAGCATCAATACAAGCCTGTAAAAATAGAATGCTTTGCTGCCAGATAACTACCGGATCCTGAACCCCATGAATAATTAGCAAATCTCCCGCAAGCTTGTCAGCATAGTTTTTCAAATCTGACTTATTATAGCCATCAATATTTTCTGAGGGTTTATCCATGTAGCGCTCAGTATACATTACCTCATAATACCGCCAGTCAATTACCGGTCCACCGGCGACACCTGTTTTGAAGACGTCAGGATACTTCAACATCATTGATATAGTCATGTACCCGCCGAAACTCCAACCATGCACACCAATGCGATTTGTATCAATATATGGAAGCGATTTAAGATAATTAACTCCTGCCATCTGATCATCAAGTTGGGGAATTCCAAGTTGCCGGTAAACAATATCTTCAAAATCTTTACCCCTATTATCTGACCCGCGGCAATCAAGAGTGAAAGAAATAAATCCATGTTGAGCCATGTATTGCTGGAAATATTCTATTCTGTCAAGCCATGAATTGGTAAGTAGTTGAACATGAGATCCTCCATAAACATAAATCAGCAAGGGATATTTCTTTTCAGGATCAAAATCTGTTGGTTTTATAAGACGATAGTATAATTCAGTACTATCATCAGCAGCCAAAATTGTTCCTCTTTCAGTTTTGCCAAGTGAATAATCCTCGATGGGATTATCAGAAACAAGCAATTCATGAACTAACTCTCCATCATTTTTTGATACCAATATCTTGTTCGGAACAGTATAATTGGAAAATCTATCAATAAAATAACTCATATTCTTATTGAATATAACTTCATGACTGCCTTCTTCGTTTGTCAATCTGGTAATCTCCATATTGTCCCTAGTCAACCGATAACAATGATTTTCAAGAGGGCCCTCTTTTGTTGCCATAAAATAAATAGCATGCTCACTTTCATCAAAGCCAAGAAATTCTGTGACTTCCCAACTTCCTTCAGTAATACTTTCCAGGGTTTCTTTTTCGGAGTTGTAATAATAAAGATGGTTGTACCCAGATTTCTCGCTCTGGTAGAAAAAATCGCCAGGTGAAACCATCGAAAAAGCAAGAGAATTTAGGGGCTCAATATAGCGATCATCTGTTTCAGTGAACAATTCCGATATCAAAGCACCAGTTTGAGCGCTATAGCTTTTCAATTTCATTCTATCCTGTTCTCTGTTCAATTGCTGTAAATAAATAGATTTTTCGTCGGGTGTCCAGCTAAGGTTTGTCAGGTATTGTTCATGATCTCCCTTTACCTGTAGTTTTACAACAGATTTATCCTCGATAGAATATACCAACACATCCGTCTCTTCGCTCTTCATTCCTGACAATGGATACCTGATAAATTTTGTTTCAGCAATTTTGGTATTATAATCAATCAAAGGGTATTTGCTTACCTGTGTCTGATCTCTTCTGTAAAAAGCTAGTCTACTGCCCTGAGGCGACCAAAAAATACCTTCCTTTATTCCAAATTCATTCCTATAAACTATTTCTCCATTTGTTATTCCATCAATAGAATCTCTGGTAATCTGAAATTGATTTCCACTCTCATCCTGTATCCATACATTGTTCTCACAAGTGAAACATAGGTGCTTAGTATCAGGGCTCAAAGAAGCATTTTCTGAACCAGAAGGCAGTTCAAATAATTTGTCAATATCTTTTTTTTCAAGATCAAAAACATAGTAATCAGTAGAGTTCAAAAAAGCGATTCTGTTTTTAGAAAGAGTTCTGATCGAGGGAAAAGCTGAAAGAGCTTTCTTATTGTATTTAGATAGAATATCATTCAGTTGATTCAAATCCAATAACAAATGTTTATCCTTCCCTTTTATATCTTTTTCAAAAAGACTATCGCCATGAGAAAAAACTAAACTCATTGCAGAATGGCTCCATTGAAGATTATCATAATCAGCAGGTTTAAGGTAGGATTTCCTGCCAGTTTCAATGTCTTCAACAGTAAAGTATTGATTATAAGAACATAAGGACGTAAATAAAAAGACAAGTATCAGGAAAAAATGTTTTTTCATTTCGATTTTCAATTTGGAATGAATCATAAAGGTAAATAAACAGCATTTAAATAATAAAGACAAATGTCATTTTAGGCGTAACAATAATGTTTCAATTCCGTAGAATTCGGAGCATACAGCATAAAAATGATCCAAACTCATATCAATGAGTGAACAAATTTTACAAGCCCTCATGGAGCTTTTCGCAATTATTGCGAGGCCCGATGAATACAATACTGATGGAAGCGACAGGCGTACTGTTGTTGAGTCCTATTTAGGTCGTATACTAAATCAGGAACTCGTTGAGGGTTATCTTGAGATTTTCGACAGATTTTTTGCACGACATCAAAGCCTTGTAAATTCCAGAGGAGTAAAACGAATTGGTCCTGATTCAGTGAAGATTCTCAGAATTTGCGATCAGATCAATAAGGAACTTACACAAAAACAAAAATTAATTGTTGTAATTCACTTGTTTGAGTTTGCTGATTCAGATGCTGCAGAAATTTCAAAACAGGAGTTTGAATTTATACAAACAGTTGCCGATTCATTCAATGTTGATACTGAAGAACATGATTTGATTCGTGATTTCACAATAAAAGAGGTCGGAAATGCACCGCAGTCTGAAAATATTCTCATTATTGATGAAAATCAGGATGAAAAAGCTAACCCGATAAGCAAGCACTTATATTCGAAGCATTTCAAAGGCGAGCTTTGGTTATTAAAAGCTACAACTGCCAATATATACCTATTAAGGTATCTTGGGAATCATGAATTGTATTTGAATGGCCAGCTACTTCAACCTTTTAAAGTTTTTGTTTTCAATTCAGGCTCCTCAATTCGCGATCACAACATTAGGCCGGTATATTATAGCGATATAGTAACCTTATTTCATACGGGTCAACAGGAATCCAAAATAACATTTCGCGTAAACGATATTAGCTATCGGTTTAAAAATGGCAATATGGGTTTAGAACCCTTGAGCTTTGTGAAGGATTCGGGAAGACTTGTAGGTATAATGGGAGCAAGTGGAGCAGGCAAATCAACCCTGCTAAACGTCCTTAATGGTACTGAAAAGCCTACAACAGGAAACATTACTGTAAATGGAATAAACATCCATACAGAAAAGAATAAAATTGAGGGATTGATTGGTTATGTGTCACAAGATGATTTGCTGATTGAAGAACTTACTGTTTTTCAGAATTTATACTACAATGCAAAACTTTGTTTTAGCAACTACAAAGAAGCAAAATTAATTGCTACTGTCGATAAGATGTTGCAAAGTTTAGGATTGTTTGAGATCAAAGATGTTCAGGTTGGTTCACCCCTGAACAAGATGATTAGCGGAGGGCAAAGAAAAAGACTGAATATAGCCCTGGAACTGATTCGTGAACCAGCTGTTCTTTTTCTAGATGAACCAACGTCCGGATTGTCATCACGAGATTCTGAGAACATCATGGACTTGTTGAAGGAACTGTCCTTAAAAGGAAAACTTGTTTTTGTAGTAATTCATCAACCTTCATCAGATATTTTTAAGATGTTCGATGAATTGCTGATTCTCGATACCGGAGGATACCTTATTTATGATGGTGATCCGATTGATTCGATTGTGTATTTCAAATCAAAGACGCATTACGCCAATTACAACGAGAGTGAATGCAATGTTTGTGGTAATGTTAATCCTGAACAGATTTTTAATATCGTTGAATCAAACATACTTGATGAATATGGAAAATTCACACATCGAAGGAAAAAATCACCTAAAGAATGGAACAAGTACTTTATTGAACATACACAGAAGAAACAGAGAGAAGAAGTCAAAGAAGTAACAGAATTGCCAAATATTTCCTTCAAAATTCCAAATAAAATACGGCAATTTCTTGTATTTGTTAAGCGTGACGTACTTTCAAAGATTGCCAATTCACAATACTTAATAATCAATTTTCTTGAAGCTCCTTTATTGGCTTTCATTCTGTCTTTTATTATTAAGTATTATAACGAGAGTGATTTGAATGAAGTAGGGTATACATTGCTGGGAAACAGTAATTTGCCGGTTTACATCTTTATGTCTGTAATTGTCGCAATCTTTATGGGATTAACCATAAGCGCAGAGGAAATTATAAAAGACAGGAAGATCTTAAAGCGCGAGGCTTTCTTAAATTTAAGCTGGTCGAGTTATTTGATCTCAAAAATAATGGTGCTTCTCACTCTTTCAGCAATTCAAGCTGCATTGTTTGTTATTGTCGGGAACTCGATAATGGAAATTAAGGGAATGTATCTTCATTACTGGATTATATTGTTTAGCTGCTGGGTAAGTGCCAATCTCATGGGATTAGTGATATCGGACAGTTTTAAAACAGTAGTAACCATTTACATATTAATACCTTTTCTTGTTATACCTCAAATCATTCTTAGTGGTGTAATTGTGAAATACGAAAAACTGAATCCAAGCATATCGTCTCCTAATAAAATTCCATTTTACGGAGAAATTATGACTGCCCGATGGGGTTATGAAGCTTTAGCGGTTTATCAATTCACTCAAAATGAATACATGAGCCAGTTTTACCCTATCAACAAGGTAATGAGTATTGCGGAATTCAAAAAGTACTACTGGGTTAAAAATCTTGAAAATAAACTTGACTATATAAATAAATACCTGGAAAAAGATGGTGATGAGGCTAAAATTGAGAATTACCTCAGGTTATTAAGAAATGAAATCGGGGATGAACTGAAAGTAAATAATAGAATTGAATTTGAATACCTGGATCAATTGTACCCAGATAAAATTGATGCTAAAATTATAAACGCAACCAAAGAGTACATTCGAAAAGTAAATAGAGTTTATATTACTGTATACAACAGAGCCAGCGACAATAGAGATAAGATTATTCGTTCCTATCAGACATCAACGGAGAACAAAGAAACCTTTATCCAGCAAAAAAGAGATTATCACAATGACAGGTTGGCTGAATTTGTTGAAAATAGTAACGAACCGGTAAGGATTGTAGAATTTAAGGGTCGGTTAATTCAAAAGATTGATCCTATTTATCTTGATCCGGAATCTAATTTTATCAAAGCACATTTCTATGCGGCACAGAAGAAATTTTTAGGAGTCTATCATCCGACATTCTGGGTAAACACTATTGTAATCTGGTTAATGAGTATTTTCTTCTATATTTTACTCTATTACAGAGGACTGCGCAGGTTACTTGATGCGTTTGAGAACCTGAATCAAAGGTTAAATAAAAAGGAATGAACTAAGGCTGCAAATTGCAGCCTTTTCTGATATAGGTTAATTCTTTTTCCTTATGCCCCTTCTTATTGAGTAGCAGAGCAGCATAATATCTCTAATTATGATGTCTTAATGTTCAAATTTAGATGCAAAGCACTGCAATATTAATTTATAACTGGCACTCGTGAGCTTTTCAATGTTTCGGTACTCTGTACCTTTGTAGAATTTACATAATACAAGCTATAGTTATTGCGGTACTCTGAACCTCTTACCCTGGTGGTGCCCTGGTGTTCGAAACATGAGAAACAACTTAAATTTTTAAAAATCCTATTGCACTAATTTCAGATTTCAGAAATCGATATCCTTAATATTTTGTTCTTGTCAGGTTTACTGCTACCTGTCGCATACATTATTTATACTATCGAAATATTGTGGGCAGATGCGACAATTTTGAAATTATACCTTAATACCCCGGCCAATGATCGAGGCTATAATATTTAAGGCTTGCAGCCTTATTTTATCTTTTGCCTGAAAGGCAATAATAAATTAGCCCATGGCAGCGCCATGGGTATCGGATACGATATTTTAATGGCGCATCTGCTATGATATTTCAAAGTGTCAATTTTATATGCGCTATAATAACACAAGTTTTGGTTTATTGAAGAGAATTTGATTTAAATGGGCCATGAAGTTTATGGTTTCGAACAAAGTTGCTGCCCCAGGCTAAATTATCTTTCCTTTTCGGGCAAAAAAAAAGGCTGCCTAATCAGGCAACCTTTTATATTTCGCAAATTCTTTATATTAATCTACAATTTCAATCATTTTGAACGGAACTCTAATAATTGATTCATAATCTTCCCCTGCTTCCAGCATATCTTCATCATCTTCTTCATAATACCAGTTTATCTGCACATCGTATTTGTTTTTATGAATGGCTTCAAGTTTTTTGAATACATCAAGTATACATTTAGAAGAACTCGTATTGAAATATTCCAAATGCACATTAACAATAGTCTTAGACTTTGGATCCTGAGCATATTCTTCCAGCCAATCGACCAATGGTTTGTAAAACTCAATTGAATTTTCAGGAATTGATCTCCCTTTTATTTCTAAAGCACCATTTTCGATGTCGAAATTAACATCTGGTGTTTTTGTACTTCCTTCTATTATCAGTGATTCCATATCAAAAAATATTGAGTCAATTAAACCTGAATTGCTAAATCAAAAAATACATACTTATCGTTGTAGGGGTAGAAATTGTAAACCATTTTTTTACCTGTTTTCCTTGCAATATCAACAAGTCCCAGGCCTCCCCCACCTTTAGCCGAGATTCTTTGATGATTTAAGATAAATTTATACATGTCTTTCAACTCATCTTTTGACAATGAATTGATTTTATCAATTTTTTCTTTGAGAAACTTAGTTTTTGAATTGGCGACAAAATTCCCGGTTACAACGCGAAAATCTCCATTTTTTTCTCTCTCAACCACAAGAATTCCAAATTTGGGATCTAGATCTTCGTTTATTCCATCATGTGTTTCTTCAATATGATGGTATAAATTCTGGAGACTTTCAACAAGCACATTGTATAGCTTTTTCCTTGTCTTTCCCTCTTCTTTATTAGCTTCCATCTTATCTTCAACAGCTTCTAATACCTCATTAATTAAGTCAGATGTGATACTTCCTTTGTAGGCTAAAAGAACATCTCCCTTACTTATGTCTGTGTAATATTCGTTTATGTTAAAGCTCATATAAAGCTTATGTTAGCAAAAACTCTGTTTTGAATTCAACAAATATAGAAAAAATCTTAATTGTATAACTTTAAAATAAGGCACATAAAACATTTAGGATAATTTAAAGCAATGCTATTAGATAAATATAATATAAAATGTTTAAACTATTTCGTTTTAAGAACAACAATTCTACAATTCTTTTATCAGCTTAATTATATTTACTTTTCTTGCTCCCTGAATAAATTTCATATTTAAAAAACCTGCATTCTAAGGCGCCATTAAAGACTTTATACCTTTCTACGGGTCTTAAGCCAACATGTTTCAATGCATTTAAATTACTGCTTAAAATCCAAACTTCTGCGCCAGTAAAATTTTTCTTCATGCTATCTCCTATAATTCGATAGAAATTAGTCATCTGACCGCTCCCCATGCGTTCCCCGTAAGGTGGATTTATAATTGCCACTCCTCCATTGTCAATTGGCGGGTAATTCCGAAAATCAATGCCTATATAGTTTATATTTTTCAAAACAGATGCATTTTTAGCATTTGCAGCAGCAATTTTAATTGCTTGTTTAGAAATATCGCTTGAGATAATCTTTCCTTTCCACTCTTTTTCCTGAACATCATCATATATTTGGCTCCATAATGCTTCATCAAAGTCCTTGTGTTTTTCAAATCCAAACTGTGTTCTGAAAATACCCGGAGGAATTTCCCGGGCAATAAGACTAGCTTCAATGCCTATTGTTCCTGAGCCACACATCGGATCATAAAAATCTTTTTCCCCTTTCCAGCCAGTAAGCATAATTAATCCAGCTGCCAGCACTTCATTTATAGGAGCTTCAAAATCTCCTTTTCTGTATCCTCGTTTATGTAGAGAAGAACCCGAAGAATCAATCGATACTGTTAGTGCATTATTTACCAAATGAACGTTGACAGAAAGATCAGGATTGTTTTTATCCACACTTGGTCTTCGGTTAAATACTTGTCTTAATCGATCAGCAATTGCATCTTTTGTTCGAAGAGATACAAATTGTGAATGAGTGAAAGTAGATGAATTCAGAAAGGTATCTATCGATATTGTCATGCCTGGTTTCAAATGCTTTTCCCATTCATACTCTTTAATTACAGCATATAAATCAATTTGGGTTTTTATGTTTTTCTTAAGGATTGGGACAAGGATGCGCAATGCCGTTCTTAAATACAAATTTGATTTGTACAATAATGACTTATTGCCATAAAACCTCACTGCCCGATTTAAAATTTCTATTCCTTTACCTCCAATCTGGCTTATTTCCTTTGCAAGTATTTCTTCCAGACCAGGAAATGTTTTGGCAACCATTTCCATCTGATCCTCTTTTTGTGTCATATGCTAGAATTTATAAATTTCTGTACCTCCTCATGAGCATTATCTATCCTATCATTATCTGTGCCACCGACTATTTTATAATTTAGCTTTGCTTTTATTAATTCCTTTTCATAATCCCTGAATAGCAATTCTCGCATGGCACCTCCATTTTCTCTAACCTCATCCTGAATCCAGGGAATATCTGGTTTTAGAAGTAGATACAGATCATTCCTTGTTTTTCCAATTTCTGAATCAATCCAAAGGGGATATTCCCCATAAACTTTCACAAACCAAATTTTTGTAATAATTAAATAGGTATCTACAAATAGCATGCTATCAGCCTTTTTTGAGTGGTTTTCTAACTGCCTGACCTGAGTCTGTGCAATGTGCAAAACATCCTTATAGGTATATGGTCTTTTCAGGCTGGCAATATACTCCCTGGCATATTCCTGAATACTGCCAACTTTGTAAATAGCTGCTAAACTTGTTGTAAGAGCTGTTTTCCCTGTCGATTCAGGTCCTGTTAGAATAATCCTTATTATTTTGCGACTTGTATTTTCCACTTCTGATGCCATTCAATATAGCCTATTATTGCAAAAATTGTATATACCACGAACAATACTATCGTCGCGTACAATCCTTTATATATATACATGCCAATATATACGGAATCAATTACAACCCATACTAACCAGTGATACAATATTTTTCTTGCCAGCATCCAGGTTGCAACAATACTTAATGATGTAGTGAAAGCATCCCAGAAAACAATGTCTGAATCTGTATACTTTTTTAAACCCAGGGTAATAAGAACAAAAAGGATTGCACTTATTGATAAAAGAATTACTCCGTATTTCGTGTCAATGATAGATACCTGAAGCTCCTTTCCATTGGAATTTGACTTACTCCAATGGATCCAACCATAAATGCTAATAAAAACATAATAAACATAAAGCCCCATATTGGCATATATCTTCGATTGGGAAAAGACATATATAAAGCACAATGAACTTATTATACCAAAGAACCAGCACAATATCTTTCCTTTCACTGAATAAATGAGATAGATCAATCCGGTTAAGGTAGCAATCACTTCAATGCAATTGGATATTATCCACCAAATAACCCGGGCTAAAGCATCATGAATTCCAGGCACAGAAAAAAACATTAATATAAAAGTTTCTCAGAATACTTTTCCCAATTATTCAATACCTCAATCGCTTTTAACAGATTGTCATTCTCCTGATTGATGATCTGATAAAATTCACTGGTAGTCCATATATCTCTGGCTATGTATGCTTTCAAAATTAAGGATATTCTTTCTTTCGATAATTCAAACTCCTCCTTATTTAAACTTAATCCTTCTTTCTCGGCATAGTTTGTAAGATCTTTCAGCAATTTATCTGTTATCTCAAAATTTGCATTATAGTCCTGAAAATCTGTAAGGCTGCTCTTATGGTCCTGTTGATCAGCAATGTCTTTAGTTAACTCTTTCCTGTTTTGGTCAACGTATTCAAGAACGAACTGGTTTAAAATTCCCTCTCTTATTAAACTCCCATAATAATCTGAATACAAAGTAGTGTCCAGAGGAATAAAAATATCGGGCATGATTCCCCCACCTCCGAAAACGATTCTATTATTCAATAGGGTTTTATACTGCAGGGAATCAGGAAATCTTATGCTGTCTTTATTTATAAATTCGCCATTCTCATACCTATCGTATATCTCACTGTCATATTTTTCAATACCGTCTTCATATGATTTCTGTATTAGTCGACCTGAAGGAGTATAATACTTTGCACTGGTAAGTCTTATCATGGAACCATCAGGCAATTCGAGCTGTCTTTGAACAAGGCCTTTTCCAAATGAACGACGTCCAATTATAATACCCCTGTCCCAATCCTGAATGGCACCGGAAACTATTTCACTTGCGCTGGCAGAACCTTCATCAATTAAGATAATTACCCTGCCATCTTCAAACAAGCCTTTTGAAGAGGCGAAATATTCTCTTTTGGGACTATGCAGTCCCTCAGTGTATACAATTAATTTTTGATCTCCGAGAAACTGATCAGCCAATACTACTGCTATATCCAGGTAACCACCACCATTGCCGGTAAGATCCAGGATCAGATCTTTAACACCCGCCATTTTCAACTCAATCGAAGCCTCTGCAAATTCATCCATCGTTGTCATTGCAAATCGATTAAGTTTTATATAAGCTATTCCGTCCTGAACAATATATGCAGCATCAAGGCTGTTAATGGGTATTTTATCTCTTGTTATTGTAAAATTCAGTAGTTCAGAGACAGATTTGCGCACAACCGAGACAGAAACTTTTGTTCCTTTGGCACCTCGTAACAATGAAAATACATCCTCGTTTGTCAAACCTATGCCAGCTATATTTTCATCATCAACCTTAATAATTCTATCGCCCGAATGAATGCCAACTTTTTCAGAAGGACCACCAGGTACAGGAGTTATTACAAAAAGAGTATCATTTAAAATGTTAAATTGTATTCCAACACCTTCAAAATTCCCCTTTAAAGGTTCATTCATCTTCTTCACATCCTCGCTAGATATGTACGTAGAATGCGGATCCAGTTTACTCAATTCGTTTTTTATGGCATCTTCGACCAGTTTTTCATTGTCGATAGAATCCACATAATAGTTGTTCAGATATTTTAAAAACTGAACATATTTAAATGCCTGTCTTGATTCATCCTGGCTATAAACATGAATAAATACTGTAAGAAATAGGGAAATAAAAACAATACGCAGCGATACTCTCATTTGAAATATGTTTAATTAGTAAAAAAATTTGTCATCTGATAGTATTAAGACAATAATTGTAAAACAAACGCAAGGTAAAAATGGCTAAAAAAATTATTTAATAGAAATAAACAGGTTTAATGCAATCTTATATATCACAAGTATTTACTCTGCCAATCATATGCGGACTCTGCCTTCCAATTTATTACTTAATACTTCCTCTCTACTCCCACTCAATGGTAGCCGGAGGTTTTGAGCTTATATCATAAACAACTCTGTTTACACCTTTAACCTTATTAATAATCCTGTTAGAAATTGTTGCAAGAAATTCATAAGGTAAGTGTGACCAGTCAGCTGTCATTCCATCTGTTGAAGATACAGCACGCAATGTTACTACATTCTCATAAGTTCTTTCATCACCCATCACACCTACAGACTGAACAGGAAGTAATATTGCAGCAGCTTGCCAAACTGAATCATACAAATCAAATTCTTTCAGACCTTCAACATAAATATCATCTACATCCTGAAGCATTGCAACTTTCTCTGATGTAACCTCACCTAAAATTCTAATCCCCAATCCAGGTCCGGGAAATGGGTGTCTGCCTAAAATAATCGGATCAATTTCCAAAGCTTTTCCTACTCTGCGAACTTCATCTTTAAATAACAAATTAAGTGGTTCCACAACTTTTAGATTCATTCGTTCCGGCAATCCCCCAACATTATGATGTGATTTAATGGTTGCAGATGGACCATTTACAGAAACCGATTCAATAACATCAGGATATATTGTTCCCTGGGCGAGCCATTTCACGTCTTTAATTTTATGTGCTTCCTGGTCGAAGACTTCAATAAAATTTTTCCCAATGCTTTTTCTTTTTGCTTCCGGTTCTGAAATTCCCTTAAGATCATCAATAAATATCTTCCCGGCATCTACACCTATCACATTAAGTCCCATATGCTTGTATGAATCCAGTACTTTTCCAAATTCATTTTTCCTAAGAAGACCATTATCAACAAAAATACAAGTGAGTTTTTGTCCTATTGCACGATGCAGTAATACTGCAGCAACAGAAGAGTCAACACCCCCTGATAATCCCAGAACAACTTTATCATTTTTCAGCTTTTCCTGCAAATCATGAATTGTACTTTCAATAAATGATGCTGGTGTCCAGTTTTGTTTGCATCCACAAATATCAACAACAAAATTATTAAGCAATGTCAAGCCTTCTGTTGTATGATATACCTCGGGATGAAACTGAATACCATAACTTTGTTCGTTTTCAATATGGTATGCGCCAACTTTTACATCGCCTGTACTGCCAATAATTTTAAAATTCTCAGGAAGACCGGTAATTGTATCGCCATGCGACATCCAAACCTGGGTTCCGGAGGATAGTCCTTTAAGCAAGTCTGAATTTTCATCAATATACTCGAGGTTTGCTCTTCCATACTCGCGGTGTTTTGATGGCAGCACTTCTCCCCCACTGTTTTGAGCCATATATTGAGCTCCATAACAAATTCCCAGTACTGGAATTGATCCCTTAATGTTTTGAAGATCAGGAACAGGGTGATCTGCATCTCTTACTGAGCAAGGACTTCCTGATAAGATCACTCCCTTGATAGAAGGATCCATTTTAATGTTTTTGTTAAAAGGATAAATTTCACAATACACATTAAGCTCACGTACTTTCCGTGCAATCAACTGTGTATATTGAGATCCAAAATCGAGAATTACTATTTTTTCCTGCACGCTAAAAATTATTGAATGATTTCATTGGCAAATATAAACATTAATCCATGTTTTAATTCTTAGTCTTCCTTTACCCGAACTAAAGGAATGCTGTATTTACACAAATCATCAGCAATTATTGTTTCATTAAATATTTCTTTAGCCTCTCCAAGAAGCTTATTTACTTCCTTGTAGCGAGTTGAAAAATGTCCGAGAAGAAGTTGCTTTACTGAGGCTTCTGAAGCTATCATTGCTGCTTCTTTTGTTGTTGTATGTCCCGTTGATCGTGCCAGCTTTTTATCGGCCTCAGCAAAAGTAGCTTCGTGATACAACAAATCAACTCCTTTAATATGCGGTACTATTTTTTTATATATAGCAGTATCACTGCAATATGCATATGACCTTGGCTTATAAGGTTTCTCTGTCAATTGTCGATTTGGAATTTTTTCTCCCGAATTACACAGCAGATCCTCACCCAACTTAATGGCTTTAATTTGATTCACACTAAGCTTGTATTTACCTATGGCATTCTTATTAATGTTTAAAGGTTTTTGCTTTTCCCGAAACAAATAACCAAAACAAGGAATGCGATGTTTTAAAGGAAAGGCGAATACCTCCACCATTTTATCCTCATAAATTATCTGAAATTCTCTTTTGGATATTTTATGAACTATGATCTCATATTTTATGACAGCCGCAAAATTCTCAAGAAAGAAATTAATAATTTTCTCTACTTCAGAATGCCCGTAAATATGCAATGGTGTTTTTCTACCCAAAAGATTAAACGATGAGAGCAGGCCAAATATCCCAAAAATATGATCGCCATGAATATGGCTGATAAATATATGATTTATACTAGCAAAGGAGATTCTGGCTTTTCTCAGTTGAATTTGGGTTCCCTCTCCACAATCAATTAAAAAAAACCGCTCATGTACATTTAGTACCTGAGCGGTAGGAAATCTTGTTGACGTTGGAAGAGCACTAGCGCTTCCTAAAATCGTCAATTCAAATGTCATATTATTGTTAAAACAATTTAACTACTTGTCTGTGATATCAAATCAACACCTTCTTCAATAGTATTTGAAATATTCAAAACAGTATCAAGTTGAGAAATTGTTATTAAACGCTCGACTGCATCATTTAAACCTGTTAAAACAAATGTTCCGCTGGCATTCTTACAGAGACGATTTGCAACCAAAATTGCACTCAATCCGGAAGAATCACAGTAACGACATTTGCTTAAATCAAGTATGATATTTTTCTCTCCATTGCCCGATACAAGCACCAATTCTGATTTCAATGTTGGAGCTATGTGAGTATCAAGCTTTTCTTCAAGAACTTGAATTAAGGTATGATCGTCTTGCTTTTCTATTTTGAATTCCATATGGAAAAGTTTTTATAAATATATCACTTTTCGATCAATCTGATGATTTTTCTTTGTCTAGTTTTTGAGCATCTTCCATTTCCTTCTTCAAGCTGGCCAAATCAGTAACATCTCCAAGTGTTGTTTTTTCGAGATTTGATTTAGCCTTTTTCTTGGGTTTCCTGGTAGCTGCTGATGCAGCTTTTTTATCACCAGATTCCGGAGATTTAGTATCAGCTTCAAAAACTCTAGTATGTGAAAGTACAATTTTCTTTGCAGATTTTGAAAATTCCATTACTTTAAATGGAAGTTTTTCTTCAACTTTTGCACTACCACCATCTTCTTTTACTAAATGCTTAGGAGTTACGAAACCTTCAACCCCATATTGAAGAGTAACCAATGCACCTTTATCCATCACCTCAGTCACAGTTCCTTCATGAACAGATCCGATGGTAAATAGTGTTTCAAATACATCCCATGGATTTTCTTCAAGTTGTTTATGACCCAGGCTTAAGCGACGATTCTCTTTGTCAATTTCTAAGACTACAACCTCAATGTCTTCGCCAATATTAGTGAATTCTGCAGGATGTTTAATTTTCTTAGTCCATGAAAGATCAGAAATATGAATCAATCCGTCTACTCCTTCTTCAATCTCAACGAATACTCCAAAGTTTGTGAAATTTCGAACTTTGGCCTTATGTTTTGAATTGATAGCATATTTTTCCTCTATTTTATCCCATGGATCCTGCTTAAGTTGCTTCATTCCGAGAGACATCTTACGATCATCTCTATCTAAAGTAAGTATTTGAGCTTCAATTTCATCACCTACATTAAGAAATTCCTGAGCACTTCTCAAATGTTGAGACCAGGACATTTCAGAAACATGAATCAAGCCTTCAACACCAGGAGCAATTTCAACAAAAGCACCATAATCAGCCATTACAACCACTTTACCTTTTACTACATCTCCAACTTTCAATTTCTCATCAAGAGAATCCCATGGGTGAGAAGTAAGTTGTTTCAATCCTAAAGCTATACGTTTCTTATCGTCGTCAAAGTCAAGAATTACAACCTGTAATTTTTGATCAAGCTGAACTATTTCTTCAGGATGATTTACCCGACCCCAGGAGAGATCAGTAATGTGGATAAGACCATCAACACCACCAAGGTCAATAAACACACCATATGATGTAATATTTTTAACTGTACCCTCAAGTATTTGTCCTTTTTCAAGCTTGGCAATAATTTCTTTTTTCTGTTGCTCAAGTTCTGCTTCAATAAGAGCTTTATGAGAAACCACCACGTTTTTAAATTCCTGATTGATCTTCACAACCTTGAATTCCATGGTTTTATTCACATATATATCGTAATCGCGAATAGGTTTTACATCAATTTGCGAACCTGGCAGGAATGCTTCAATGCCAAAAACATCGACTATCATTCCACCTTTGGTACGGCATTTTATATATCCTTTAATAATTTCATCTTTTTCAAGAGCCTCATTCACTCTATCCCATGATTTAAGAGCTCGGGCCTTTTTGTGTGAAAGAACCAGTTGACCTTTTTTATCTTCCTGACTTTCTACAAAAACTTCTACAATATCGCCAGGTTTCAAATCAGGATTGTATCTGAATTCATTCAAACTAACAACACCTTCTGATTTATACCCTATGTTAATGACAACTTCACGCTTATTTAAGGAAATAACAGTGCCGTCAACTAACTCATTCTCGGCTATTGTAGATAAAGTGTCATCATAAAGTTTAACGAATTCATCTTTCTGATCTGCAGAATAAACTTCCATAGAATCGCCGTAAGTATCCCAGTCAAAATCCGAATCAGATTCATCCTGAACACCTGCAGAAGCAGCAGTTTTTGCTTTCGTGGCAGCCTTTGTTTCTTTCTTTGGCTCAGCCTCTATTGCTGGCATATCCTCTTTTACTGAAGTATCCGCAACTTCTTCTACTTCTTCCTTTTTTGTTGTTTTTTTTGGCTGGGCTTTTTTAGCATCAGCAGCCTTAGGTTCTGCTTTTGGTTTGGTCCCTTTCTTAGCTGTGGTTTTAGCTTTTGTTACTTTCGCCTCAGCAGCTTTGGTAGTTTTTTTTGCAGTGGTTTTTTTGCTGGCAGCAGTTTTTGTTTCTTTCTTTTTAGCTGCAGCAGCTTTGGTAGCAGTGGTTTTTGGTTTCTTTTCTTCGGCTTTTTTCTCCGATGCCTTGCTAGTTGTTTTCTTAGCAGCATCTTTTTTCGCAACAACCTCAGTTTTCTGAACTTGTTTTTCTACAGGTTTTTTATCCTTTTCAGACATTTAACAAACAATAAATTAATAAGTTAGACATTATATTGATTAAAAATAGGCTGCAAAACTAGAATTTTATTGGATAAAAAACTAACTATTAGTAAAAAATTAATTGTTTTAACGACTAGATTTACTGAGATTTCAGGACTTTTTATATTGCTGGATATTCTTAAAAAATAAATAACTCATTCACTTATTTTTTTTTTATCTCTTGAAGGCGATTATTTTTGAAGAAAATTTGTTGACTTTATGAAAATAGCAATTGTTGGAACTGGTTATGTGGGATTGGTTACAGGCACATGTTTTGCTGAAACTGGAATCGATGTAGTCTGCATCGATATTGACAAGAAAAAAATTGAAAACCTCAAAAATGGGATCCTTCCGATTTATGAGCCTGGATTAGACACAATGGTTGAGAGAAACTATGAAAAAGGAAGGCTGGTGTTCTCTACCAGCCTGAAGGAAAATATTTCGGATTGCGAAGCAGTATTTATCGCTGTGGGAACTCCTCCTGATGAAGATGGCAGTGCAGATTTGAAATATGTACTTGCCGTTGCTTCAGATATTGGGAAATATATGGGCAATTACCTGGTAGCTGTTACTAAAAGTACAGTACCAATTGAAACATCCAAAAAGGTTGAGGCAGCAATTCAGACAGAATTAGACAAAAGAAAGTCAGATCTGGAATTTGATGTGGCTTCTAATCCTGAGTTTCTGAAAGAAGGTTCTGCAATAGATGACTTTTTAAAACCGGATCGGATCGTTATTGGCATCAAGTCTAAAAGATCAGAAAAGATAATGGAAAGATTGTATAAGCCTTTTCTGTTAAATGGACATCCATTGTTGTTTATGGATATTCCTTCTGCGGAGATGACAAAATATGCAGCAAATTCCATGCTGGCCACCAAAATCAGTTTTATGAACGATATAGCTAATCTTTGTGAAATTGTTGGTGCCGATGTTAACATGGTTCGCAAAGGAATTGGAAGCGATCCCCGAATAGGACAAAAATTTATTTATCCGGGTGCCGGCTATGGAGGCTCGTGCTTTCCAAAAGATGTAAAGGCACTAATCAAGACAGGAATAGCGAGAAAACATCCTCTAAGAATTTTGCAAGCCGTGGAAGATGTGAATGACGATCAGAAGTTGGTTGTTTTTAATAAAATAAAAAACCATTTCAAAGCTGATCTGAAAGGAAAAACAATAGGCATTTGGGGACTGTCATTTAAACCCAATACTGATGATATGAGAGAGGCCCCTTCATTGACTATCATTGAAAAATTACTTGAACATGGTGCCTCTGTGAAAGCTTATGATCCGGTAGCCATGGAAGAAGCAAAGAGAATATTGGGATCTGATATTGAATTGTGTAAAGACATGTATGAGGTAGCCGTTGATGCTGATGCTCTCGCCTTGATTACTGAATGGTCAGAGTTCAGGATTCCAAATTACAAGGTGCTTTCAAAATTACTAAACAACAAGGTAGTTTTTGATGGACGAAACATTTACGACCCGTTAGAAATGAAAGAAAATGGCTTTACCTGTTACGGAATTGGAAGAAAAATCCTTTAGAATATAGAGTATGCAAAGAATGAAAAAAAAGATACTGGTTACCGGTGGCGCTGGATTTGTTGGCTCTCATCTTTGTGAGAAATTATTGAATGAAGGCAATGAGGTAATCTGTATGGACAATTATTTCACAGGTTCGAAAAGAAATA
>CAYWBC010000002.1:5857-9483 GCA_964456285.1 uncultured Bacteroidales bacterium | reverse complement strand
TTGATAAGACATGATATAACATCTTCTTATTATGTTGAAGTAGATGAGATCTATAATTTGGCTTGTCCTGCATCCCCGATTCATTACCAGTACAATCCGATCAAAACAATAAAAACCTCGGTGATGGGATCAATCAATATGCTGGGACTGGCAAAAAGAATCAAAGCTAAAATTTTACAGGCATCTACCAGTGAGGTTTATGGCGATCCGGAAATACATCCTCAAACTGAAAATTATTGGGGACATGTTAATCCGATTGGACGCAGAGCATGTTACGATGAGGGAAAAAGATGTGCCGAAACATTGTTCATGGACTATTATTTTCAAAACCAGGTGAAAATAAAAATTATACGCATTTTTAACACCTATGGCCCTAAAATGCATCCTAATGATGGCAGGGTTGTTTCAAACTTTATTGTTCAGGCTTTGCAAAATAAAGACATCACAATATATGGAGATGGTTCACAAACCCGAAGTTTCCAATTTATTGATGATTTGATTGATGGAATGACAAAAATGATGGCCACACCAGATGATGTTATCGGCCCCATCAATTTAGGTAATCCGGACGAATTTACTATTCTGCAGTTGGCTGAAAAGATTATCGAGTTAACCAAATCAAAATCAAAACTGATTTTCCAAGCTTTACCTGAAGATGATCCCACACAAAGAAGACCTGATATTACACTGGCAAAGAATGTTTTAAATTGGGAGCCTGCCATTAAACTTGAAAAAGGATTAGTTACGACCATTGACTTTTTTGATAAATTATTAAGCACTTAAATTAATCGGCATGAAAGGAATTATACTGGCAGGAGGATCGGGAACCAGGTTATATCCCTTAACAGGAACAATTTCCAAGCAAATTCTTCCTGTTTATGATAAGCCTATGATCTATTATCCTCTATCTGTTCTTATGCTTGCCGGAATAAAAGATATCCTTGTAATAAGCACTCCGCAGGATTTGCCGCTATTTAAAGGATTGTTAAAAGATGGCAAGCAATTTGGCATTTCCATTTCATATGCTGAACAACCTTCTCCTGATGGATTAGCACAAGCATTTATTATAGGCGAAGATTTTATAGGCTCAGACAAAGTTTGTTTAATACTCGGAGATAATATTTTTTATGGTCATGGATTTGGGAAAGAATTGTTTCAGCTTGCCCAATTCGACGATGGAGCCATTGTTTTTGGTTACTATGTTAACGATCCGGAAAGGTATGGTGTAGTTGAATTCGATAAGCATTTAAATGCAATAAGCATTGAAGAAAAACCAAAAAAACCCAAATCAAATTATGCAGTTACCGGTCTGTATTTCTATAGCAACGACGTAGTTGAGAAGGCAAAAAATCTTAAACCCTCTGCCAGAGGTGAACTGGAAATTACTGATCTGAATCGATTGTATCTGGAAGAGTCACGATTAAAAGTTAAAATACTCGGACGAGGCATGGCATGGCTTGACACCGGAACTCATGAAAGCCTGGTTCAGGCTTCGAATTATATCTATACCATTGAAAAACGTCAGGGCCTGAAAATTTCATGTCTCGAAGAAATTGCCTATAATAGAGGTTATATCGATAAAAAACAATTGCTGAAACTGGCTAAAACCCTCGAAAAAAATCAATACGGACAATACCTGAAAAAGTTGGCCGATAATCAGATCATTACATTTGATTAAGCTATTTATTTCATGAATATTATTGAGACTCCAATAAAAGATCTATTAATTATCGAACCTCAGGTATTTGAGGACCACCGCGGTTATTTTTTTGAAAGTTTTAGTCAGCTGAAACTAAAGCAAAAGAACATCAATCTAAGCTTTGTTCAGGACAATGAATCAAAATCAAACTATGGTATAATACGTGGATTGCATTATCAAATGGAACCCAAAGCACAGACAAAACTTGTACGTGTGATTCATGGAACTATATATGATGTGGCTGTTGATATTAGAAAAGGCTCACCCAGCTATGGTAAGTGGTTTGGAATTGAGTTATCTCATGAGAATAAAAAGCAGCTTCTGATACCGAAAGGTTTTGCTCATGGTTTCTCTGTTTTGTCAGATACAGCAACCGTATTCTATAAATGTGATGAATTTTATGCTCCCGAGTATGATGCCGGGATAATTTACAATGATCCTCATCTTGGTATTGACTGGAAAATACCTGAAGATAAGCTTGTCTTGTCGGAAAAAGACAGCAAGCTCCCAATCTTTGAGGAGACAAAAAATAATTTTAAATTTTAAGAGAGATTTAACACCAGAGGTGTGAAATATCGGTAAAATCTCGTTATAGCAAGACAATACAAATGCCGTAGGCATGACATAAAAAATGATCTACACACGCCATTGCAAGCGAAAAGCGACAACCAAAGCCTGTAAAACTAGATCATCGAAGTTAATTATGTTATTCTATATCAGATTGCCTCGTCATTCTTCACCACTATGATGGTAAATTATGAACCGATGATTTTTAATATCACCCCTACAGGGGTTTATTATGTATTGTAATTGATTTCTACCTATATATCAGCCCTGACGGGCTTAAAAAATCGAATACAAATGAATCAATTAATTTTTTTTTATATTTTCGAAGCTGATCAAACATAACACCGAAGGTGTGAAATATCGGTAACACTAGCAATAAAATAATAAAGCAAATGCCGTAGGTATGACATAATAATATAACAATACATACCTGACAAAGGATTAATCTTTTATTCCACCCCTAACGGGGTTTCAATTGTTTGATACTTATTTTTTACCGATATTTCAGCCCTAACGGGCTTAGTAATTAAAATGAAATAATTTTATTCATTATTTTTCGAAGCTGATCAAATATAACACCGGAGGTGTGAAATATCGGTAACACTAACAATAAAATAGAAAAACAAATGCCGTAGGCATGACATAAAAAATGGCCAATACATATTCTCAAATAACATTACACATTGTATTTGCAGTAAGAGGACGAGAAAACTTGCTAAAAAAAGATCATCGTGATGAACTGTATAAATACATTTCAGGAATAATAAAAAACAAAGGTCAAAAGCTATTATCTATCAATGGAATGAGTGATCATGTTCATATTTTGTGCAGTATTGAACCTAGTATCGCGATATCTGATCTTGTTCGCGATATTAAAAATAATTCATCCAAATTTATTAATGAGAAAAAATGGTTACCAGGTAAGTTTATGTGGCAAGAGGGATTTGGCGTGTTTTCTTATTCCAGATCACAAAGATCAAATGTTATTACATATATTGAAAACCAGGAATTACATCACAAAAAGAAAAACTTCAGGGAGGAGTATCTTGATATGTTAGCAAAATTTGATATTGAATACGATTTGAAATATATCTTTGAATCATATGATGATTCATCCAAACAAAGTGATTAAGTTATATTTCACCCCTAATGGGGTTTCAATTGTTCGATACTTATTTTTTACCGATATTTCAGCCCTAACGGGCTTAGTAATTAAAATGAAATAATTTTATTCATTATTTTTCGAAGCTGATCAAATATAACACCGGAGGTGTGAAATATCGGTAACACTAACAATAATATAGAAAAGCAAATGCCGTAGGTATGACATAATAATATAACAATACATACCTGACAAAGG
>CAYWBC010000002.1:4668-5757 GCA_964456285.1 uncultured Bacteroidales bacterium | reverse complement strand
AATAATATAGAAAAGCAAATGCCGTAGGTATGACATAATAATATAACAATACATATCCTGACAAAGGATTAATCTTTTATTTCACCCCTAATAGGCTTCTAAAATAAAAATTGAAAAATGCACACAATCTGGGTAACAGGATCAAAAGGACAACTGGGAACAGAGATTTCCTTGCAAAAGAATGCTCTTGAAAACACAGGTTTTCTTTTCACTGACATTGAAGAACTTGACCTTACCAACGAATTGGCAGTATTGGATTTTGCCAAAAAAGAAAAACCTGCTATAATAATTAATTGTGCAGGGTATACAGCGGTTGACAAAGCCGAAGAAGAACAGGATAAGGCATTTTTGCTCAATTGCATTGTTCCTGCTTACCTTAATAAAGCTGCCGAAATATCACAAGGCACATTAATCCATATTTCCACCGATTATGTTTTCGATGGCTTTGGAAACAGACCCATCACCGAAGATGACAGCCCGAATCCACAATCGGTTTATGGATTGAGTAAACTTGCCGGCGAAAAGGAAGCATTGAAGAATGCCAATAATTTGGTCATAAGAACCTCATGGCTATATTCTGCCCATGGAAACAATTTTGTTAAAACCATGCTTCGATTTGGCAAAGAAAAAGACGAAATCAATGTGGTGTCGGACCAATTTGGATCACCAACCTCGGCAAGTGATTTTGCAGGTGCACTTCTGGAGATCTCAAAACAAATCCTGGAAGGAAAGAAAAATATTGGAGGTATATACCATTACTCGAATGAGGGTGAATGCAGTTGGTTTGATTTCGCTTCAGCAATTATGGATATTGCAAAGCTCAACTGTAAAGTGAATCCAATTACAACAGATCAGTATCCTCTGCCGGCAAAGAGACCGGCATATGGTATTATGAGTAGAAATAAGATCAAACAAGCATTTGGCATAAGCATAAGTCAGTGGGCTCAAAGCTTGTCCATCTGTATTCAAAAATTAGAAAATACTTAAGTTATAGTTCTCAACATACAACCAAACTCTATCAACATGAAAATTCAAATACCATGTATCATTGCATTCCTCCTGTTAACATTCATCTCCTTCGAATCATCT
>CAYWBC010000002.1:0-4568 GCA_964456285.1 uncultured Bacteroidales bacterium | reverse complement strand
ATAGGAACCTTTCCCTGGTTTGAACCCCCGGTAACCATGATGAAAGCTTTTGTGAAAGTTGGGTTTTGTTTTTAGAAGCATTCCATATTATTTTAAACAGCCCTATTTGCTGAGGCGGCACAAGGAGTGGCTAAATTGACTTTCACTAAAAATTAAATCCCCAATAAAGCTGAAAGCTTGATAAATTGTATCGATCAATTTTTGGTATCAGATCGGTTCCGGGATCTGGAGTATTTCTTCTCTTCATAATACCCCGGGTATACTTAATTCCAAATTCAACCCGCCAGGCGTGGGCGCCAATGTTAAAAGTATAAGTTGGGTATGAAGAAGAAAATACTAAATTCTGATCACGAAAACTCATAATGTTATAGCCTGCCTGTACGCCTCCATATATTCCAAAACCTCTGAAAAAGCTGTATCTGTATTCCAATCCTGCATTAAGACTTGCTGAAAAAAATACCTTATGAGGATCATTTTGTCTCCAAACAGTATCTTTATAATAAAGATATCCCAACCTAAATTCAGTCGTGTAACTAATTCCAAACCCCTTCCATGGAAGCCTGAAAATACCCTTATGCCCAATGCCCCATTCTTCAGTATCTGAGCTTATAGAATCTGAAATTGAAGGTTGACCGCCAATAAGAAGATAAACCGTAGGGCGATAGAATTTATCCCACCTGCTTCTTGAAATTGGTTGTATAGTACCGTCATCGTACTCAATCTTAATAACTTCTCTTCGCTTTATAGCATAATCAGTAGTATCAAAATAAGTTTGTTTCTGATACCTGATTTCCTTTTTTGAAATATCAATCACTTTTCCATAAATTGGATCAACGTACTGCTTATGAATAAAATCTTGTGCGAAACCTGCTATGAATAGATTGCAGAATAAAAAAACAAATAAATATTTGAAAATGATTCTGTATTGTTTCACTATTGCTATTCTCTTAATGATTTTTTGATCCATAATTCTTTGCATTATAAAAAATTAAGTCTTCCAAACCTGTCATCAATAGTAAGTATGGCTTTGGGCATATCTTGCCGGACATTGATCTTATGCATAATTTTAGAAAAAATATGAGAATGTAAAAGAAAACATATTAGCATTATATTCTTCCTCCTCTGGAATCAAGGAAGTATCAGTTCCACCGGAATTTTCACGAACAAATTTGCCCCAAACATATTTCACACCATATTTCCATCTTTTTACGTAAATTCCTGATGAAAAGCCAAATGTCGGTATTGGTGTTCTGTAGTAATTTCCGACGGAAGAAAATTTGAGATACGATGTACCAATTAGTCCACTAACAAATAGTCCAGCAAAATCATTAAACAAATACCTGTAGTCAATTCCGGCATCCAAATTGATCCAAAAGAATTTATTTTTTGTACTAGTTATAGTATAATAACCAACACTATCCTCTCTTTGATGCGAAGACCTCCCAAAACGTGTCTCAACAGAATAAACTAATGCTATGCCGCTTTTTGAAATACGGAAAACTCCTGAATGACCTAATCCTGCAGCTAACAGGGGGCCTAAACTGCCACCCCAAAATTCCTCCAAAAATCCCCCAGCAACCAAATAAGCACAAGGGCTATAAGTCTTTACCCAGTAATCTTTACGAAGGATTTCAAGTTCTCCGTTTGCGTATTTAATATCAGTCACTTTCCGGAGTTTGATACTATCAAGAGCTTCTTCGAAATAGGGATTCAACCTGTATGTTACATACTTATCTGAGACACCTTTTACTTCAGCCAAAATTGAATCCTGAAAATCAAGGCGGATAATATCCTGTGCAGATATAGATAAAAACAAACTACCCAGTGCGCATATACTCAAAAGTAGTCGGGTCATATTTACTATGTGCTGATGCCTCATTTGTCTGAGCATAATTGAGTGAGAGTTAAAATTTACCTTAAATTGATCGATCCAAAATTTGCATTTATATTCAATCGGGTAGCTTTATCAGGAGGCTTGTAGAAGAACTTCCACAATTTCCCTTCCTCATTATTCAAATAGCTAGTATTAAGATAATCTGCCTTAGATGCATAGCAATCTTTATCGAATTCAAGCGGACAATATTTCCCATAAAGAATCAATTCGAGCGGAAAACAAACTTTATTTACGATAGTAATGTCGCTTGCCTGAGTAACCAAGGTAGGTGTTAGTTTGAGTTTACCGAATGTTAGTTCTACCTTTCCATACTCAGCCTCCAACCTTAGCTTTCCTCCTGTTTCACTAATCGAAACAGCAGCATGTCGTGTGTACAGCGCCCCATTCAATATCGATTTGGAACAATTAAAATCACCAGTCGAAATATGCAGATTAATATCTCCGGAATACTTTTCCAAGCTAATATCGCTGTAATACAACTCGCCATATATTCCCCCGGCCACATTCTCCATCCGAACATTTCCAAATCGATTATCCAAATGGATTTCAATATTGCGAGGCACATATATCTCATATTCAGCACGAATTACACTGGAAATTGCTTCACCCGATTTAGAGAGTTGCATGCGATTGCTAACAAATACAGAGTTTCTTGTTTCTGTTAGTGCATAATTCATCAGATTCAATTCTTCGCGTGCTAACTCAACATCAGTATTCTTGGCAATCAACTTAACCACTATTTTCACGCTGCTTTGATCCCATGATTTAATATTGATCATGCCCCTCTCGGTATTGATAAAAATTCGTGGATCTTTATTTAATGGAAACTGCTTTTCTACTTTACGGGTTAAAACAATAGTTTTCTGCTGTGCTTCAATCATAGACATATTCAGCAAAAGCATCAATATAATAGTCGATATGTAAAATATCCTGTTCAATGTATTAGCATTTATCTTTAAGCATTCTCAGCTATTTATGTTACTTTTTAAGGTTTTTAAATGAATCAATGGCAAATCCCGCCTTTATACCTATCGACAGAACAACCCTATTGTTTTTGGTATTAATTTCTGTCCGATCACTATAAGAATATCCTGTAATAGATTCCCAACGGTAATATGCTCCTATAGAGAAATCAATATAACCTATGTTCCCGATTCTTCTTTGCAAGCCGTACTTTAAGCCTGCATTGTATTGGGTGGAGTTAAAATGAAATATTGAAGGATAATATTGATTATTTGTAGACTCACCATGAGAAGATTTGTACCAAAAACTTGATGCTACATAATTTCCTCTGAAACCATGTGTTTTTTTCCCAATTTTTTTCCGACGTGTCAGATTGTAGTAGTACTTAAACTGTTGCTCAAATTCAATTACATAGTCAAAATTATTAGTTGGAAACGGAATTGGATCATTCTCTTCATATTCTAACTCAAGATTTCCATTAAATCCCAGACTACCATATCCTTCCACACTCCATGACCTTCCTAATCGATGTTCATAGCCCAGATTTGGCCTTAGAACAGCAAGATCAACCAGATTGAGTTTCCATAAATGGTTCGTTTCCACTCCACGGTTTTCTAAAAAGAGTTTGTACATAAGGTCCTCTTTTTCGGGCATAAAAACCGTATCGGTTTTGATTATCACAAGGGTGTCTGTTTGAGCAACAGTATTTAAGCTGAGAAACAACAATAAGATATAGAAAAGCTTTTTCATATTTTCTGAATTATTCCTTAATCATTCTTCTTAAGCTACCAAAGGAATCAATAGCAAATCCAACTCTAATACCCAATACCGGATTGAAATAATTGTCGTATTCGGTCCACCACTGACTTGGAACCGAAAACCCTGTATTAAAAGAATACTCTATTGATTCCCATCTATAATATAATCCTACATAAAACTCGATATATCCCAGATTCCCTATTCTTCTTTGTATACCGTACTTAATGCCCAGATTTTTTCTTTCAACTTGGGGAGCATCAGTTGAATCAGTGCATATAGTATTATCTTCAAACCCTTCGAACCAAAAGCTTGTAGCAAAGTAGTTCCCTCTGAATCCATATGATTTTTTTCCAAGTTTTTCTCTTCTGTTCAAATTATAGTAATACTTAAAGATCTGCTCAAATTCTAACCTATTGCCAGAAACAAATCCAAAGGCACCTTGTGACCGTCGGTATAATTCAGCCTTTTCTCCATAGCTAAGATATCCTTCAACACTCCAGGATTTTCCAAGCCTGTGCTCATAACCTACGTTTAGTCGTAAAAGCCCAACATCTATTAAATTTATTTTCCACAAATGGTTTGTCCCTTCGCCCCGGTTTTCTACAAAGGACTTGTACATTAGATCATGCTTTTCCTGTACAAAAACCGTATCGGTTTTGATTATCACAATAGTGTCTGCTTGTGCAGTAGCATTTATTGCGGTATAGATGAACAATATGAGTAACAGAAAATTCTTCATGATCAATTATTTTTTTAACATCCTTCTCAGGTTTTTAAAGGAATCGATAGCAAAACCAGCCTTTATTCCAATAAATGGCGTCCAATCCTTACTGTACTTACGAAATTCATGAGGATCAATATCAACATTCTCTGAATAATAGTTATCTGTTACATTATAATTAAAATTTACTCCGACAAATCCTTCAATATATCCGATATTCCCTATCCTTCT
>CAYWBC010000001.1:170479-176850 GCA_964456285.1 uncultured Bacteroidales bacterium | reverse complement strand
TTGGTTTTTTGATGATTATTCTGACCTATGGAATGGAAACTGGGTTTTTCCGTTTTTCTAGATCTAGAAATAATGAAGGAGTTTATAGCTCTGTTTTGATCACCCTTTTTTCCAGTTCTTCATTGTTTGTTTTAATTATTTTTCTTTTGAGGAAGAATATTGCTGAAATTCTCGATTACCCCGGGAATGTTGAATACATATCAATGTTAGGGATTATTGTTGCAATCGATGCTTTTTGTACTATACCCTTTGCAAAACTTAGGTTGCAGGAAAAAAGCATTAGATTTTCTCTAATTAGGATAGTTAATGTATTGGTAACTATTGCCTGTGTATTGTTTTTCTATGAGGTTTTGCCATGGATGGATAATAATAATTGGAATATATTCCATTTCGTGGTCAAAAAAGATGTGACATATGTCTTATTGTCGAATTTGATAGCAAGTTTTGTTGTGTTAATTATGCTATTTCCTGAAATATTTAGGGCTAAAATTCAGTTCAGTGTTGTGTTAATGAAGGAAATATTTATCTACTCGCTCCCTTTACTTATTGCTGGATTAGCTGGTTATATGAATGAAGCATTAGATAAAATTTTATTAAAGCACTTAATTTCTGATCCTGAGGTTGGTAAATATGAACTTGGAATATATGGAGCTAATTTCAAAATTGCAGGGATATTATTTTTATTTGTTCAAATGTTAAGATATGCCTTGGAACCATTTTATTTTAACTATTATAAAAGTAAGGATGATAAGGAAGTATATGCAACAATAATGAGGTTGGTTATTGCATGCATGTTGGTTTTGAGTTTAGCTCTGATGTTTTATTTGAATTATGTGAAATACTTTATTGCTCCGAAGTTTCATGAAGGATTAAAGATTGTTCCGATAGTTATAGTAGCTTATTTATTTTATGGGATTTTCTTCAACTTATCAATTTGGTATAAATTGAAGAAAAAAACTATTTATGGCGCTATCTTAACTATAAGTGGTGCAGTGATAACTATTTTTATTAATATAATCTTTGTAAGAAAGTATTCTTATGTTGCTTCTTCTGTAGGTCATGTTGTGGCATATTTTACAATGATGGTATTGTCTTATTTTCTTGGAAGAAAATATTTTCCAATTGATTATAAATTAGGAAGAATTGCTGAATACCTTATTCTGGCATTATTTATTTTTATTTTTGCATTTTATTTACTTAATGGCTTGGGTATTTTTGACAATATAGTGAAGGCATTTTTACTTCTGTTTTATGTTATATATGTTTTAGTAAGGGAGCAATTATTCACATTAAAAAACGTTGTTAAATGGAAATAAAAATTATCAATAAATCTACAAATAAGCTTCCTGAATATGAGACAGATCATTCTGCTGGAATGGATTTGAGAGCATTTCTCTCAGCTGAAATATGCCTAAAACCATTAGAAAGAGTTTTGGTTCCAACCGGATTGTTTATAGAATTACCAAAAGGGTATGAGGCACAGATTCGTCCCAGGTCTGGATTGGCTTTGAATAAGGGAATTACTGTTTTAAACACACCAGGAACTATTGATTCAGATTATCGGGGAGAAATAGGAATAATTCTGATCAATTTATCACAAGAGGATTTTATAATAAAGAGTGGAGAAAGAATTTGTCAGATGATTATTAATAAACATGAATCAGCTTTATGGAAAGAAGTAACAATATTAGATGATACTGAAAGAGGGGCTGGAGGTTTTGGACATACAGGAAAATAGTAAAAATGAAAATTATTATACCCATGGCAGGTGTTGGTAAGCGTATGAGGCCGCATACTCTTACAGTTCCGAAGCCATTATTAAAAATCGCGGGAAAATCAATTGTTGAAAGATTAGTGGATAATGTTAGTGTGGGTGGTAAGATAAATGAAATTCACTTTGTAGTTGGAAATTTTGGAGATGATGTTGAGATTTCATTAATGAATTTAGCGAGTTCAAAAGGTGCAAAGGGATTTATTCACTATCAAACGAAAGCTCTTGGTACGGCTCATGCTATATATTGCGCCGCTGAGGCTTTGAGGGGTAATGTTATAATTGCTTTTGCTGATACTTTATTTGTTGGCAATTTTTCGATTGATGAGAATGACGAGGCAATAGTTTATACTAAAATTGTTGAAAACCCTGAAGCCTATGGTGTAGTTAAGGAAGAAAGCAATGAAATTATTACTGATTTTTATGAGAAACCAAAAGAGTTTGTTTCTAATAAGGCCATTATTGGGATATATTATTTTAAACAGGGTGAAGATTTAAGAAAAGAAATTAAATATTTATTGGATAATGGTATTAAAGTAGGTAAGGAATATCAATTGACTGATGCCTTGAAAAATCTGCTTAAAAAAAACAAAAGGTTTAAGAGTAAAATAATTGAAGAATGGCTTGATTGCGGTAGTAAAGATGAATATTTGAAAAGTTGTATGAGAATTGTAGAAATAGAAAATTTCGATTATGATAACACCTTAAATGCTGGAAATAAAATAGTAAAACCTGTTTATATTGGGAATAAGGTTATTATTCGGGATTCAACGGTGGGTCCAAATGTTTGCATAGAAGACAATACGATTATTGACAAGTCTTCTTTGGTTAATACAATTATAGGATCAGATTCGAAAATATTGAAGTCTGAATTAATTAATTCTATAGTTGGTAATGAATGTATAATTAATAGTGGAAAGGGAGAATTGAACCTAGGAGATTTTAATCAATATGAAGGCAAGTAGAATTTACATAGGCATTGTTGTGCTCATATCTTTTGCATGCGCTACCACCAGTACAACAGTAAGATCAGAGAAGGAATTAAGTATACTTAATACTGAGTATTATAGACTATTTACGGATGCTACTAAGCATGCATTATTTGGAAACAGCAGAACAGCAATAAGCATGTATAATGCATGTATTGCTCAATTTCCTGATCGGGCTGCTCCATATTATCAATTAAGTTCTATTTATTTGAAGGAAAACGACATTGAAAGGGCTAAGAACTATGCTATAATTGCTGAGAACCTTAATGATAGCAATATATGGTACAAGGCACACCTGGCTAACATATATCAATATGATAATAAATTGGACAGCGCGGCCATATTGTATGAAGAAATCATAAGAGAAAAAAATGATTTAGATACAAAATACAATCTGGCGCTGTTGTATAGTCAAATACAGAATAATGAAAGAGCAATTGAATTATTAGATGAGCTGGATGATGAAATTAAGGGCAGTCGCAGCCTTTTTCTTATGAAACATAATGTGTATCATAATATGGGAGAATATGATTCAGCTATTGTTGTACTTGAATCTATGATTAAATATTTTCCTGATGATGTAAGTAATTATGGAATACTTGCTGAATACCTTGCAGAAGTTGGTAAAAATGGCTATGCCAGTGAAGTGTATCTTGATTTATTAAAACAGGATTCTTTGAATGGTTTAGCATTATTGTCATATGCTGATTTTTTTATGATTAATAATAAGCCTGATAGTGCCTTTGTTTATTACAAGAAGGCTGTCTGTTGCAGTAATCTTGATTTTGAGGGAAAGATTTCAATGATTATTAATTTTATCAGCAATAAGAAAGTTTTGGAGAAATATGCTGATAATATTATTGAACTATTAGATATTATGAGGACGACCAATAAAGATTTTAGGGTATATGCTTCTTATACTGATATTTATATTAATCTACAAGAGTATGAAAATGCAATACCTTATTTTGATACTGCCTTGTTTTATGAGAAAAATACTCTCCTGTTATGGGAGCAGGCTGTATTGGTTAATAATTATTTAGGTAATAATGAAAAGGTTGTTGATATTGCTGGTAATGCTGTTGAATATTTTCCAGATCAGGCTAATATTTTTGTTATTAAGGCATATTCTGAGCATGAGTTGAATAAGGATAGTATTGCAGTGAATGATATTGCAAAAGCTTTAGATTTAATGCCTGAGAAAGAACTCAAGGTTCAATCATATAATCTTCTTGCGGAGATTTACAAGAATCAAAGTTTGCATTCAAAATCAGACAGTTGTTTTGAATTAATATTAGATATAGATCCACAGAATTTAATGATAAGAAACAATTATAGCTATTATCTTTCTTTGCGTAAGAAAAAATTAGATTATGCATTAGAATTAAGCAAATTAACCATTGAAAAGGAACCTACGAATGCAACGTATCTTGATACATATGGATGGATATTGTTTAAAATAGGAGAGATTAAAGAAGCAAAGAAATATATTGAGTTGGCAATTAGAAATGGAGCCTACAATAATTCAGAGGTTTTAGACCATTACGGTGATATTATGGTGGCACTTGGAAATTGCAAGGAGGCTATTGAGGCATGGGAGACAATCAAGGAAGTGGATTCAGAATATGAGATTGATGAAAAACTTGAGTCAATTAAAGAAGATTGCAAGTGAAAAGATATGTGAAAACGATATTGTTTGTTCTATTAATAGTTATGATATCAGTGATTAATGTATGGAATCAAACTAACAAAAAGGAAAAATTAATCAAAGAGAAGAGTAAAATTGAAGCTGAGATAGAATTGGTTAATAAATTGCTAGAAGATACAAGGAGTAAAAAAGAGAACACTGTTTATGAATTCAAGCTTCTCAATAGTAAGATAGATAATAGAAGTTTAATGATTCGGAAATTGAATAATGAATTGACATTAATCAACGATGAAATTAAAGAAAACGAGAAGACTTTAGATTTGTATCGTAAGGATCTGATAAAAGCAAAAAGTGAGTACTCGAATTTAATCTATTATGCATTTAAAAGTAGCAATCATAATCTGAATTTCATGTATTTGCTTGCTTCGAAAAATATAAATCAATTTTATCTGAGATTAAAATATTTGCAGCAATATAAGGAATACAGGTTAAAGCAAGTTAATTTAATAAATAGACTAAATGTTGTTATTGAAGAAAAGATTGTGGCCTTAAACGAGACAAAGAAGGAGAAGATGGATCTTATCAATAGAAAGTTAATTGAAAGAGCAAATCTTAAAAATGAAATAGATGAAGCTGACAAAATAATTTATGTTTTGAAAGGAAAGGAAGGCGAATTAGAAAGGGATCTTGAAGAGAAAAAACGTATTGCGGTTAAATTGGATAAAGAAATTGAGAGCATTATTAAGGTGGAGAGTCGTAAAAATCGATTCGCTTCCTTAACTCCTGACGATAGAATAATTTCTGATGACTTTGCAAATAACAAAGGTTTGTTACCCTGGCCTACTCAACAAGGAGTTATTACTGAATTCTTTGGCGAGAATGAGTATACAGATATGAATAGGCTAAAGGTAAGAAATAACGGAATTGATATAACTACAGTAGGAAATTCATATATTCGTGCAATATTTAAAGGAGAAGTTTCCGCAATATTTGCGATAAAAGGTACAAATAGTACAGTTTTAATAAGACATGGAAATTATTTTACTGTATATCATAATCTGGTAAATGTTAGGGTGAAGGTAGGGGACAAGGTTGAAACAAAGGAAATCATTGGCAATGTTTATTCGGATAAAATAACAGGCGAAAGTATTGTACATTTGGAGATTTGGAAGGAAACTGATTTGATGAATCCTGTTGATTGGTTGAGCAATTAATGTAATTTTTTTATAGATTCATTGTAAATTTGTATAGGTTTAAAGAAATTATGTATAAAAAAAATTTCTTAGGTAACATTATCTCTGTAAATTAGTATAAATGGATGATAGAATAATTTTAAACTAATAATGAGAAAAGTGATTAAAATACCATCTAGGATAGAAAACTTGAGAAAAGTTGAAAAAGTTATCGATGAAATATCAAGTGATTTTCATATTGGTGAAGATTTATATGGGAATATTCTTATCGCCGCCCTCGAGGCTACTAATAATGCCATCATGCACGGCAACGGCTTAAATGAAGAAAAAGATGTTACCATTTCATTCAATTTAGAAAATAAAATATTGAACGTAAAAGTTGATGATGAAGGAAATGGATTTGATTATCAGAATATTCCAGATCCTACTGCACCAGAAAACCTTGAGAATGTGAATGGAAGAGGAATATTTTTGATGGAAAAATTGTCTGATAATATCAAGTTCAGTAGAAATGGCGCAACAGTAGAACTTGAATTTAACATGAAGTAATTTGTCAATAAGTTTTTATTCTCAAACCTCTGAATATGAGCCAAGTAACACAAGTATTTACAAAGCATGGCTTAAAAAGACGATTGAAAGTGAAGGATATAAGTTAGGAGAAATTCAGTATATTTTTGTTAGCATAGAAAGAATAGTCCAGATAAATAAAGAATACCTGGATCATTCTTACCCAACAGATATTATAATTTTTGATAATTCTTATTTGGACA
>CAYWBC010000001.1:80587-170469 GCA_964456285.1 uncultured Bacteroidales bacterium | reverse complement strand
ACACCGTTTCAGGTGATATTTTTATTTGTATATACGTAGTTAAGGAAAATTCACGAAAACATTCTGATGGTGTTTTTATTAAAGAATTGAACCGTATTATTGTTCATGGTTTACTTCATTTACTGGGTTATAAGGATAATACTCCTGGTACAAGTAAAGTTATGCGTAAAAAGGAGGATTTTTATTTAAAGTATTTAGATTGATTTTAAATACTTATTTCATAGTATATTTGCAAAAATTTTATAGCGATGTTTGATGTTATTGTAGTGGGAGCCGGACATGCTGGAAGTGAGGCTGCTTCAGCTGCTGGAAGAATGGGCAGTAAGGTTTTATTGATTACAATGGATATGACCAAGATAGCTCAAATGTCTTGTAATCCTGCAATGGGTGGAATAGCTAAGGGACAGATTGTTAGGGAAATAGATGCAATGGGAGGATATAGTGGCATTGTTACGGATAGAAGTATGATCCAGTTCAGGATGCTTAATAGAAGCAAAGGACCGGCTATGTGGAGTCCCAGGGCACAATGCGATAGATTTATTTTCACTTCTGAATGGAGGAAGATATTAGAGAGTAATCCTAACATAGATTTTTGGCAAGATAGCGTGAATGAACTCCTTATAAAAAATAAGCGTGTGATAGGTGTAAAAACTAAAATGGGTGTTGAATTTTTATCAAAGACGGTTATACTTACCAATGGTACTTTTGAGAATGGAATAATTCATATTGGCAGAACTCAATTGCGAGGTGGTAGAATTTCTGAACAAAGGTCGACTGGCATTTCTACTCAATTGAATAATATTGGATTCGAAGTTGGGCGAATGAAGACTGGAACCCCTGTAAGACTTGACGGAAGAACAATAAATTTCAATATTCTTCAGGAGCAGAAAGGCGATGAGGGTGGGGGAAATTTTTCTTTCTTAACGAAGAAGAAAATTGAGACAAATAGAAGTTGTTATATCACCTATACTAATGAAAGTGTTCATTCAGAACTGAAAAAGGGATTTGAGGATTCCCCTTTATATAATGGCACCATTAAGGGTACAGGGCCAAGATATTGTCCGAGCATAGAAGTTAAGATAGTTACTTTTTCGGAAAAGGATAAGCATCAATTATTTCTTGAACCCGAAGGTCTAAATACAGTTGAATATTATCTTAATGGATTTTCATCAAGTCTTCCGCTGGAAATTCAGTTAAAGGCTTTAAGAAAAATCGAAGGCTTAGAAAATGTGAAAATTTTCAGACCTGGTTATGCTATAGAATACGATTACTATCCTCCGACTCAATTGAAATACACTTTGGAAACTCGAGAAATTGAGAATTTGTTTTTTGCGGGTCAAATAAACGGCACAACAGGCTATGAAGAGGCTGGAGGACAGGGACTTATGGCTGGAATCAATGCTCATAATAAGGCTTATGAGCGTGAAGATTTTATTTTAAAAAGAGATGAATCATATATTGGAGTTTTAATAGATGATTTAATTTCGAAAGGTGTGGATGAACCTTATAGAATGTTTACTTCCAGAGCAGAATTTAGAATCTTGCTCCGTCAGGATAATTGCGACGAGAGATTAAGTCCAAAGGCTTATAAACTTGGAATAGCTGAAAAAGAGAGGGTGGATATTGTCAAGGATAAAATTCGGGATAGAGACACTATTTTAAAATTTCTAAAGGAATATAGTGTTGAACCAAATATTATAAATAAATATCTTGAAAGGATTAATGAATCAGAAATCAAACAAAAACTCAAATTGATTGATGTTGCAAAAAGAACTCAAGTATCGATTAAGGATTTGGCAAATGAGATAGTTGATTTGAAAAATCTTTTGGATAGTATAGAAACAGATTCAGAAGATCTTTGCGATAGAATTGAAATAGAATTAAAATACAATGGCTACATCGAAAGAGAAAGATTGATTGCTGAAAAGATTGGGCGATTAGAAAAAATAAAGATCCATAAAAATATTGATTATAGTAAACTAACTTCTATTAGCACTGAAGGACGACAGAAATTGATTTCTACTAAACCACAAACTATTGGTCAGGCCTCCAAAATACCAGGAGTATCTCCTTCAGATATTAGTGTGCTGTTAGTTCATATTGGCAGATAATATTCCAATTGTTCCACGTGGAACACAAATATGCATGGAAGAGCTAAAAAAAATATGGAATAGTCTTCCTGGAACGCCAGGTGTTTATCAATTTTTGGATTACAATGGCAACACAATATATGTTGGAAAAGCGAAAAATCTAAAGAAAAGAGTTTCTTCTTATTTTAATAAAACTAAACACGAATCTTTTAAGACAAAAATTTTAGTTAAACAAATAAAGGATATTAAACATATTGTGGTTGAAAATGAATCTGACGCTTTGTTATTAGAAAATAATTTAATTAAAAAGATTCAACCCAAATACAATGTTCTTTTAAAAGACGATAAAACTTTCCCTTGGATTTGTATCAAAAATGAAGCTTTCCCTAGAATTTTTTCTACTAGAACTATTTTAAAGGATGGTTCAGAATATTACGGACCATACACCTCTGCATATATGGTCAAAACATTATTGAATCTTGTAAGGCAGCTCTATCAAATACGCACATGCAATTATACTCTTTCTGAGGAGAACATAAAAAGCAAGAAACATAAAGTTTGTCTTGAATATCATATTGGAAATTGTCTTGGCCCATGTGAGAATTTACAATCTAGAGAGGAATATTTTCAATCAATACAATACATTAAAAAGATTTTAAAAGGTAGTTTGCAGGATGTAATTAAGCATCTAAATAAGTTGATGAATATTTACTCAGAGACGCAGAAGTTTGAGGATGCTGAAAAGATCAAACAGAAAATAGTTTTATTAGAACAATACAGAAGCAAATCAACTATTGTAAATCCCAAACTTAATAATATAGATATTTTTAGTTTCATTGAAGATGAAGACAAAGCTTTTGTAAATTTTCTAAAGGTGATGAAAGGAGCAATTGTGCAATCTCATACCATTGAATTGCATAAACGGCTAAATGAAAAACCAGAAGATTTATTGCTATTTGCAATTATTGATATTAGAGAGAAAGTTAATTCAGAAGCAAAAAATTTAATAGTGCCCTTTATCCCAAACATAAAATACGATGATTTGAATTTCATTGTTCCAGTAAGAGGAGATAAAAAGAAATTATTGGAACTATCAATCCGGAATGCAAAACAGTACAAACTTCAAAAACAACAATTAAAAGAAAATTCTAATTATGGTTTCAAGAGAGAAAAAATGTTAGAGAAAGCGATGGAAGATTTGAGGTTGAAAGAAATTCCAAAACGTATTGAGTGTTTTGATAATTCAAATATTCAAGGAACAAATCCAGTAGCTTCTTGTGTTGTGTTTTTTAATGGAAAACCAGCAAAAAAGGAATATCGTCATTACAATATTAAATCAGTAACAGGCGCTAATGATTTTGCTTCAATGGAAGAAATTATTTATAGAAGATATAAGCGATTGTTGGTGGAAAAAATTGAATTGCCCAATTTGATTGTTATAGATGGCGGCAAAGGACAATTGCATTCGGCAGTAAAAAGTTTAAAAAAGTTGCAAGTATTTAATAGAATTCCTGTTATAGGAATTGCAAAAAGATTGGAAGAAATTTATTTCCCGAATGATTCTGTTCCAATTTACCTGGATAAAAATTCGAGTACTTTAAAGCTTATTCAAAATCTTCGCAATGAGGCTCATCGATTTGGTATAAATTTTCATCGCACAAAACGATCGTCAGCAATGTTAAAAAACAGCTTGGAAGATATTAAAGGAGTAGGAAAAAAAACAGCAGAGAAATTATTAAAAACTTTTAGATCGGTTGATTTATTAAAATCTAAAAGTTTGGAAGATATTGAGAAAGTGGTTGGGAATAAATTGGCTTCAAATATTTTTAAAGAGCTGCATAGAAAAAATTAACTATTCCTATCAATAACGAAGTTTACCAACATTTTTAGTGATTCTAACGCATCGTTAGAAGGAAATTCATCTAAAATTGCCATAGCTTGATTTTTATTATCAATCATCTTTTCCCTGGCATACTCTAAACCGTTATTTTCATGCACAAAATTATATATCTTACTGTATGTCAGCCTTTTAGACGACTTTTTATTGATTAATTTGAGTATTTTTTTACGATCGCTTGAATTTACGCGGGCCAGAGATACAATTAATGGTAGAGTTAATTTCTTTTCCTGGATATCATTTCCTTTTGGCTTTCCAGTTATAGTTGTTTTTTCATAATCAAATAAATCATCTTTTATTTGGAAGGCTGTACCAATTTTAATCCCAAATTCTCTCATTTTTTCTATTGTGATTTGATCAGTTGTAACTGATCGTGCTCCACTGGCAGTACAAGCAGCAATAAGCGTTGCAGTCTTTTTTCGGATTATTTTAAAATACTCATCTTCACTTATATTCAATTTCCTGGCTTTCTGTATTTGTAATAGTTCGCCCTCAATCATTTCTTTTACTGCATCATTTGTAATTTCAAGAATGTCGTATTCTTTAGTTTCAACCGAAACGGCAAGACCTTGCGCTAATAAATAATCTCCAAGAAGTACAGCTATTTTTGATTTCCATAAAGCATTAATAGATAAAAAGCCCCGACGCTCGTAAGAGTCATCAACAACATCATCATGAACAAGTGTAGCTGTGTGTAAAAGTTCAATAAGTGTAGCTGCGGTATATGTAGAGGAATTAATTTGTCCGAGTGTCTTGGCTGTCAAAAATACCAGCAAGGGCCTTATTTGTTTTCCTTTACGTTTTAATACATAATTTGTGATGATATTGAGAAGTGGAACTTTTGATTTCATTGTTTTTGAAAACAATTCATTGAACTGATTAAGTTCCTCAGATACGGATAATTTTATTTTTGACAATTGTCCCATCAATTCAGCTTTTCACGAAAATAAAGATATTCAAAATAGTTATTCTTTTTTTGAAATAGTGAATAATAGACTTAAATCTGATTTTTAGTCATCAATAACTCATAAAGTCTAAAGCCAACTTAATAAACAGTAAATCAGTACATTAACATGTATTTTTTTGTAGTTTAATGGCTCCAGAATTGAATATTCAATTCAATCATAGAGTAGGGGATTAAAAAAAAGCTTATTATAAGATTAATTTTATGCGAATTTAAGTTTTGAATATTTTTATTTCCAAAATGTGAATGATTAAAATTTTATCTAAGATTTCACATGCTTAATATTTATATATTTGTATAATTAAATATGTATACAAATGGTTATAAATGAATTAACTGTTGAACAACTAGAGAGGGCTGCAAATATGTTAAGGGCTATTGCCCACCCTATGCGAATTGCTATTCTGAATTTTTTAGAAGATGGCAAAAAACGCAGTGTTACTGAAATCTATGAAAAAATTGGAATAGAACAGTCTACTACTTCTCATCATCTTGGAATATTAAAAGACAAAGGCGTACTTAATTCTATTCGTGATGGGAAGAACACATATTATTCCATTCGTCATAATAAACTTAGTACACTGATTGATTGCATCAATAAATGCGCTTGCGATTAATGATTTGTTGGATTATTCGTATTAATTAATATTTCCTATCTGCAGGGTGAAAATATTCATTTGGCATATTTGTAGATAATGTTTCACGTGAAAATTTTTTATCCTTAGTAAATTTATAAATGGCCTAAATAAATATTCTTCATGAGCGAAAAAAAGAAATTATTTCTATTGGATGCATATGCTTTAATTTTCAGGGCATATTATGCATTTATTAACCGGCCAATTAGAAATTCTAAAGGCTTGAATACTTCGGCTGTCTATGGCTTTGTAAATACGCTGGAAGAGGTAATCAAAAGAGAAAATCCCGAATACATTGCTGTAGCTTTTGATCCGCCTTCACCTACTTTCAGACATGAAATGTACGATGCATACAAAGCCAATAGAGAAGCAACGCCCCCTGACATTAAACTTTCAGTACCCTATATTAAAAAGATATTAGAAGCATATAAAATACCTATACTTGAATATGAAGGTTTCGAAGCTGATGATGTAATTGGCACGGTTTCAAAAAAAGCCAAAAAGGAAGGTTTTGAAGTTTATATGATGACTCCCGATAAAGATTATGCCCAGCTTGTTGAAGAGAGTATTTACATGTACAAACCCAGGCGCTTGGGTAACGACATTGAAATATTGGGAGTAGAGGAAATTAAGAAAAACTTTGAAATCGAAAATCCATCTCAGGTAATTGATATTCTTGCTCTTTGGGGTGATTCATCCGACAATATTCCAGGAGCTCCCGGAATAGGTGAAAAGACATCAAAAAAGCTAATAGCTCAGTATGGAAGCGTTGAAAATGTATTAGCAAACACAGCTGATTTTAAAGGAAAACAGAAAGAAAATTTAGAAGATAATGTAGAACAAATACTCTTGTCAAAGAAATTAGCAACCATCGATATCAATGTACCAATAAATATAAATACGGAAGAATTTGTTTTGCGACAGCCAGATAAAGAGGCTTTGAAAAAATTATTTAACGAACTGGAATTCAAGACATTAGCAAATAGAATTTTAGGAGAATCTATCTCAAAGCCCCTTGAATTTCAGGCGACTCTTTTTGATAATCTTTCTACGGAAAATACGGATTTAAAAAAGTCCAATAATACATTTAATTCAGATAAAGTAAAATACAGATTGATTGAATCAGATTCAGAAATTCAAAATTTAATTTCACAATTGGAGAAATGTGATAAATTTTGTTTTGATTCAGAAACTACAGGTTTGGATGTACTCAATGATGCAATTGTTGGCTTGGCTTTTTCTATAGAAGAAAAGGAAGCCTGGTACCTTCCTTTTTCTGATGATGAGAAGGAATCTATATCCATACTGGGGAGGTTTAAAGATATTTTTAACAACAATAAAATCTTAAAAATTGGGCATAACCTAAAATTTGATATAAAAATCCTTCATAAATATAAGATAAGTGTTAAGGGAAGATTATTTGATACAATGGTGGCTCATTATATTTTGCATCCTGAAGAAAGACACAAATTGGATATTCTGGCAGAGAATTTACTTGATTATTCAATGGTTAGTATAGAAGAACTGATTGGTAAAAAAGGAAAGAATCAGTTAAATATGCAGCAGGTACCAATCGAAAAAGCAAAGGATTATGCCTGCGAAGATGCTGACATAACTTTAAGGCTATACAATAAACTTATGCCTGAGATACAGGAAAAGGGATTTAATGAACTTTTTTCCACTATTGAAATGCCGCTTCTGGAAGTTCTGGTAGACATGGAACTTACCGGATTTCATATTGATAAAGGAATCTTAAACAATTATGGATTGAAACTAGAAAAGGAGATTCAGTCTGTTGAAAATGAAATATATCAACATGCCGGTGAAGAATTCAATATTGCTTCACCAAAACAATTGGGAATAATTCTTTTTGAAAAACTGAAAATCAGTTCAAACACAAGAATGACTAAAACCAAACAATACTCTACAAGTGAAGAGGTATTACAAAAGTTATATGATGCACATCCAATTATTAATAAAATTCTCGATTACAGATCACTTACTAAATTGCAATCAACCTATGTAAGTGCTCTTCCAAAATTATTGGATAAAAAAACCGGACGTATTCACACATCTTTCAAACAAACAATTGCAGCCACAGGCCGGTTAAGTTCAACGAATCCAAATCTTCAGAATATTCCAATCAGAGAGGAGCGAGGACGGGAAATACGAAAAGCTTTCATTCCTGCGAACAGTGAATTTTTAATTCTTTCTGCAGATTATTCGCAGATTGAACTTAGGCTTATGGCACACATAAGTGGCGATGAACATATGATCAACGCTTTTTGTGAGGGAGAAGATATACATCGCACTACAGCTTCAAAAATCTACAAAGTAGATCCAGAAAATGTTACACGTGAAATGCGTTCCAACGCAAAAACTGCCAATTTTGGTATTATTTATGGTATTTCAGCATTTGGACTTTCTCAACGATTGCACATCCCAAGAACAGAAGCAAAGGAACTAATCGATAGTTATTTTGAAAACTTTCCCAAGGTAAGTGAATATATGGTTAGCTGCATAGAGGAAGCAAAACAAAAAGGATATGTCTCTACATTGTTTAACAGAAAACGATACCTTCCTGATATCCTGTCTCATAACTCTATTGTACGAGGAGTGGCCGAAAGAAATGCCATTAACTCTCCAATTCAGGGAACAGCAGCCGATATTATAAAAATTGCTATGATTCGAATTCATAAATTTTTGGCTGGTAAGTACAGGACTAAGATGATTTTACAGGTGCATGATGAATTGGTATTTGATGTTTTTAAGCCTGAATTTGAAGAGATTAAAAAGATTGTGAAATATGAAATGGAAAATGCAGTAAGTCTTAGTGTTCCTTTGGATGTTGATATAGGATATGGAGAAAACTGGTTAGAAGCACATTAGAAGGTTTTTAATCTGTTCTATGTATTCTCTCTATGTATTTCAGTCTTATCTCTTCCAGACGGTCTACTTCAACATTTTGCGCATAAATTCTTACCAAATCAAGAACTTTGTTTGCATAGACCACAGCAATGGCAGCGTCAAAATTGCTGTCATTAAGATTGTTTTTTACCCATCGTGTAACGCTTTTAAATCTTCCCCAGGTTAGCTGTCTGCCAATGTCTAAATAATGCATATCGTCTTCCCTATCTTTATAGGTGTTTTCATTAAGCTGTTCAAGTATAAACATCTTTTTAAGTTCAATTAATGCCTTTGAATCAACTTTCTTACTTTTTTGATATTTTATGCCAGAGTCAAAAAAGTACCTTTGAATTTCCTCAATAGGCTCATAACTATCTAGGCCTCTGATTCTTATAAAAGGATAGGAATCATTTCCAATACAGATAGAACCAGAACTGGCTTTGAATTTGAAATCCGTATACTGCCTGATGTTGTCAGCAACTCTGAATATTTTTTCCATGGAATGGGCTTCTGTAGTAATCAAAAAGAAAGTATCTGGCCGATCATCTAAAGGAAGATTACTTCCATGATATCCAGAGAATGGTTCAAGATTCTGAAGAACAAATGAATTAGGCAAAATGAAATGCTCGACAGTTTTTACATTTTCTACTTTTGCAATTGTACCAATAGTCTCAATCATTTTTTTAATCTTAAATAATTATTCGGAGAAAATCGAAGAGAATTAATAATTAGAATAAAGATATTAAAGATTTCAGTGCAAAAATATTAATCTCTTCAAAGATCCATATTCTTGTTTAACAACATAATGTCCTTTATACAAACATTCAACTACTCGAATTTGTTTCTTATTTCGAGAAATAATATTAAGATATAAGTTTGTATGCCTTCTACCTTTGAGTCACGAATAACACTTTTCAAATAAAAATAATGAAATATTCGCGAACTATTATTTGCAATGTATTTAAAGAAGAATACGTAATTTTTATAGTTCAGGACTATTATGGCATTTGTATAATAAGCCTGAATAGATATCTTTGTTAAGGCCTAAAATTAATTGAAATATGCCTTTAATAACATCCATTGTAAACTGGTTGAATTTTAAGCGGGTGACTCAGATTGAGCTGCTAAGAAAATATCCTTATCAGATTCAAACGGAGTGTTTTATTCAATTGATTGATAGAGCAGTTGATACAGAATGGGGAAAAAAACATGCTTACAAAAAAATCAAATCAATCACTGATTTTCAGGGAACAACACCCATTAGTCAATATGAAGATTTAAAACCCTTTATAGATAGGATTCGTGAAGGTGAAGAAAATATATTGTGGCCGGGAGAGATAAAATGGTTTGCTAAATCTTCAGGTACAACAGGGGATAAGAGTAAGTTTATTCCTGTTAGTAAAGAAACTATGGAAAAGTGTCATTTCAGAGGAGGCAAGGACGTACTGGCACTTTATTCAAACAATTATCCCGATTCTAAAATATTCAATGGCAAAGGATTAACCCTTGGAGGAAGCCATAAGATTGATAATTTTAATAATAAGTCTTATTATGGCGATTTATCAGCAATTTTGATAGAGAATATGCCCTTCTGGACTGACTTTATTCGAACACCTAGCCAGGAAATAGCTTTGCTTGACAAATGGGAGGAAAAACTGGAAAAAATTACCAAAGAAACTATTGATGAGAATGTTACAAGCATTGCAGGTGTACCATCATGGAATTTGGTGATGATAAAGTATATTCTGGATTACACAAATAAAAAGAATTTACTTGAAGTATGGCCAAACCTGGAATTATTCATGCATGGAGGAGTTAGTTTCACACCTTATGTGGAACAATTCAAAAAATTTATTCCTTCTGAGAACATGCATTATCTTGAAACTTACAATGCTTCAGAAGGTTTTTTTGCCATACAGGATGACCCGGACAAAGACGACATGTTATTGATGCTTGATTATGGAATATTTTATGAGTTTATTTCTCCAGAAGACTTACAAAATGATAATCCAAAGACTTTAACCATTGATCAGGTGGAAACAGAAAAGAATTATGCCATGATAATTACAACTAACTCTGGATTATGGCGCTATCTTATTGGCGATACAGTAATATTCACATCTACTTATCCTCATAAAATAAAAATTTCCGGAAGAACAAAGCATTTTATTAATGTTTTTGGAGAAGAGGTGATTGTAGACAATGCTGAGAAAGCAATAAATATAGCCTGTGAAAAAACTCAGGCCCAGTTAATTGATTATACAGTTGGCCCAATATTTATGAGTGATAACTCTAAAGGCAGACATGAATGGATTGTGGAATTTGCTATACAACCAACCAGCATGAATGAATTTACCTACTTTCTTGATGATGCATTAATGCAAATTAATTCAGATTATGAAGCCAAACGCTATAAGAATATTAATCTTGACCTCCCTCTAGTAAGATCTGTTAAGCAAGGAACGTTTTATAAATGGATGGAGAAACGAGGGAAACTTGGAGGACAAAATAAAGTTCCGAGGTTATTTAATACAAGAAAATACCTTGATGATCTAATGCAAATTATTGAAATATAATAATCCATATCTTGATTGTAATTTAGATTAGAAAAGGGTAAATTTCGAATTAAGTTAAAAACAACAGAAAAATGCATATTGCCATTGCGGGAAACATAGGTTCAGGAAAAACAACTCTAGCCAGTCTGCTGTCACGTCATTTCAACTGGCAAGCTCATTACGAAGATGTTGACGACAATCCATACCTGGATGATTTCTATAACGATATGCAACGCTGGTCGTTTAATCTTCAGATTTATTTCCTGAATAATAGGTTTCATCATATGCTTGATATTAAGAAATCGGAAAAAACTATCATTCAGGATAGAACTATTTATGAAGATGCATATATTTTTGCCCCTAATCTTCATTCAATGGGATTAATGTCAACACGTGACTATGAAAATTACTTTACACTTTTTAATTTAATTTCATCTTTAATAGAGCCCCCCGATCTTGTAGTTTTTTTACGTGCATCTGTCCCTACTTTGGTAAGGCAAATTGAAAAAAGAGGACGTAAATATGAAGATAACATCAGGCTGGATTACCTTAGAAAATTAAATGAACGTTATGAATCATGGGTTGAGTCTTACAACCTTGGCAAGATGATGATTATTGATGTTGATCATACAAACTTTATCGATAAATCTGAAGATTTAAGTCTGGTTATTGATAAAGTAAATGCCGAATTGCACGGATTATTCTAATCTTCTTTTTTTATATTTTCAGTAGTTTGTAAAACCTTATCCCATAAATTAGAAGGAATACGAGCTCCATAATTTTCAATCACTGTTCCAGCGAGCAATGCTCCTATTTTCCCGCATTTTTCATACCCTAGTTTATTGATATATCCATACAAAAATCCTGCTGCATATTGATCTCCTGCTCCTGTAGTATCAAGTGCTTGCACTGGAATGATATTAATTTTGTAGGTTTCTCCATCAGCAAGAATCAGTGAACCCTCTTTCCCAATTTTCACAATTGCAACATCACATTGTTTGGCTATTATTTTTAGGGCCTCATATGGATTATGTCCAGTATATGCCTTTGCTTCTTCTTCATTTGCAAATACTATATTAACATACTCAGGAATAATTCTGGAAAGAAAATCTCTCTGAGCCTCAACTACATTATAGCTGGCCAGATCAATCGAAATTTGAAGTCCGTTTTCTTTGGCAATCTTCATACTTGCCTCCACAAGTGAAGTATTTTGAATAAGGTAGCCTTCTATATGGAGTATGTCAAAATTTGCAAATGGAATAGAGTTAAGATCTTCAACATCAAGTTCAATGGCTGCTCCCAGATAAGTAGCAAAAGTTCTTTCTGTATCAGGTGTTATAAGGGTATAAGCTCTTCCTGTTGTAGTTTCTGATTTATTAATAAAAGTATCCACATTGGCAGAATCTAAATCTTTAATATAAAAATCACCAAGCTCATCATTACCTACTTTGCCCATAAATCCACAATCTGCTCCCAAACAAGCCAGTCCATGAATAGTATTTGCTGAAGATCCTCCAGATTTCATTGTTGAAGGAAGAAGCTCGATATGGTGTATAATTTTTGGAATATCTTCAGTTCCAATTAGTTGCATACCTCCCTTCGGATAATTTAGTTTATTTATAATGTCATCATTATCAAGTTGAACCAAAACATCTACCAATGCATTTCCAATACCAAGTATTTTCATAATAATTTCAGATTTAAATTCTGCCCGAAGTAATGGAATTTTTCTGAAAAAATTAAAGATTTGTTTTGCATAATTAAACCAGAACGCATATTTTTGCTGGCTCTAATTTCCTCAGTAGCTCAGCTCAGAAAAACTATAAATCAAAGATTTAAGTAGTTTTTCGAGAGTCCTTGAAATCATAGAAAAATAATTTTTTGATTTTTTGGATAGCTTAGAGTTCCATCGAAATGGAAGCAGCTAAAGAAAAAGGAGATTAATTAATATTCCTCAGTAGCTCAGTTGGTTAGAGCATCTGACTGTTAATCAGAGGGTCGTTGGTTCGAGTCCAACCTGAGGAGCAAAAGCCGGTAATTAACCGGCTTTTGTGTTATAGGCAAAACAAAATCTTATGTATTATATCTACATACTTTATTCTGCGGGATCGGATAAATATTATTTGGGTTATACTGATAATCCTCAGCGAAGACTTATACAGCATAATACAAGTTCTCATATAAGTTTTACCCACAAGCACCGTCCCTGGAAGATGGAGGGAACTTTTGAAGTTGGTGAATCAAGAAGTGATGCGGTGAGGATCGAACGATATTTAAAGAAGCAAAAAAGCCGAAAGTTGTTGGAGGAATTGCTGAGAAGCGGAGACATATCAGGCATTAAAGTCCTAGTCCTGAAAAAATAGGAGTGTTTAGTGAAGTTGGTTAGAGTCCCGATCTATCGGGATTAATCAGAGGGTCGTTGGTTCGAGTCCAACCTGAGGAGCAAAAGCCGGTAATTAACCGGCTTTTGTGTTATAGGCAAAACAAAATCTTATGTATTATATCTACATACTTTATTCTGCGGGATCGGATAAATATTATTTGGGTTATACTGATAATCCAGAGCAAAGGCTTGGGCGTTATAATTCCAGTACCCACATGAGTTTCAAGCCTTTTGTATTTGGCAAATACTATAAATAATTACATTTCGTTGATTAACCAGTAATTATCAGATTTTCGACATACTCAAAAGAATGCACCCAAACAACATGATATTGGCTGACATTTTTTTATTTTCGTTAATCAAATGAATGTATATGCTATTTAAAGAGGAAGAAAAAAATATCCTAACCGGTATTATCGGAACAATTGGTATTCATCTTCTGATATTGATCGCATTTCTAATTATTCGACTTGACAAAGTTCATGATGTGCACAAAGAAGCCATTGTGATTGAATTTGATGAAGAGGTATACAAAACACTAGAACAATTAATGCAAGAAGAAAAGCTTCAAAAATCTGATGTAAAACCACTTTCACAGCAGGACATTAAAAACATTGCAGTAAATACGGAAAACCGGATTCAGGAAGATATTAGCACAGAAAAATACATTGAACAATTGAAGAAAGAATTGGATATAGAGGAACTAAACCAACAGCTTGACCGATCCATCGATGAATCAATAATTACAAACGAAGAGGATAAAAAGCCTGAAAAAAGAATAGACAAAAGATATTCTGGTCCAACACGAATAGAATATACCTTAAAAGGGCGGACTGATCGATTCATTCATATCCCTGTATACCAGTGTCAGAAAGGCGGGAGAGTTGTTATTAATATTGTTGTGAATCAAGAGGGTGAAGTGGTTAATGCGTCTGTTGCTTCTTCATCAACTGATGAGGTTTGTATAATTGAAACTGCACTAAATTCTGCCAGGATTTCATTATTTAATATCGATTTGAATGCATCCCCAAAGCAGAAAGGTACTATTTCCTATGAATTTCTTTCTCAATAATTATGGATACTATAATTAACTCTTATTATATTATTGATAATAAGATATTTAAATCGTATAATATCAATTCTAAGTTCGATAGTTCTGATTATATTCTTTATGAAGTTCTAAGAACAACTAATGGCATATTAATTTTTCTGGAAGATCATTTAGATAGATTAAAAAGCGCATTAAGAAAGATTGGGCTGCAAGAATTATATAAGGAAGAAGAAGTAAAAAAGAACCTTAATAAATTATTGCATGCAAATAATAATCAGGAGGGAAATATTAAACTTCTTTGCAAGAAATGTGATTCAAATCTTCAGTATGCTTTGTATTACATACCTCATGCCTACCCAAATGAAAAGGCATATGAAGAAGGTGTAGACATGTCGACCTTTACTATTGAAAGAACTAATCCCGGGATAAAGCAAATAAAAACCAACGATTATATTAAACAAAAATTAGAAGGTACTTCAGCAATAAAAAACGTTTATGATGTACTTTTAATTAACAAACAAGGCCTCATCACTGAAGGCAGCAAATCAAATTTTTTTCTGGTCAGAGGAGAAAAAATATATTCTTCAAAAGAAAGTTTAATACTTCCCGGGATTACCAGGAAATATGTTATTGATGCTGCCAATAATCTCAAAATTGAAATTGTAGAAAAAGAATTAAAATTAGAGGGAATCAGAAATTTTGAGGCTGCTTTTCTTTCCGGTACATCTCCAAAAGTTCTCCCTGTTAAAAAAATAGACAATTACCAATTCATAACAAATCATCCAGTATTTATAATGATAAGGGATAGGTTCAATGAAATATACAATTCTTACATAAATTCAAGAATGTAAGAGCACAACACCTTGTACATGACTCAAAGATTAATACCTTAACGATCAAGCGCCAGTTTAATATCCCCGAATTCATAAGTGCCATGCAATATGGAGCTGATAGTACCAGGTTCTTTTAATAGTTCCACAGCTTTATTAAGTTGTGGATCATCCCTTAGATTGGCAATTATTCTTCCTTTTTGATAATAGTAACGACTGATAATTTCATCACTCAGCAATTCTGCTATTTCATCATGAAAAATCTTAAGATCTTTTTCAACATCTGCGTCCAATTTATTTCTTAAAGCAGCAATTTCTGCTTTAGCTATGTCATAATAGCCCTCTTGTTTTGAAATTGCAATAAGTTCATCAAGTTTATCATTACTTAATGTATTGTAGTCAAATACTTTGTCTTTTAGAAACAGGAGAAAATCTTCATATATCGCATCTGAAAGAACAAATTGATCAGGAGGAGCAATAGAATCATTCTCATAGGCAAATAGGGTAGCATAATCAAAAATCAGATTATGGGCATAAAGACTGTATGTAATATTAGCCGGTTGCGAAATAGAAACATCAACATCCGGTTTTATACCACCTCCATCATAGACAGATCTTCCGTTCTTGGTTTTAAATTCTGAAATGATTGAATCAGGAATATAACCAACGCTGCCGTCCTCGTTACGGTGTGCGTAATCCAAAGCCTGAATACATCTCCCGCTGGGGATATAATATTTTGCTGTTGTAATTTTCAAATGAGTATTATAACTCAGAGGGCGCGTAACCTGAACAAGTCCCTTGCCAAAAGTTCTTTGCCCAACAACAATAGCACGATCAAGATCCTGTAAAGAACCGGCGACTATTTCAGAGGCTGAGGCAGATCCTCTGTTCACCAATACTGCTATAGGAATTATTGTATCAAGAGGGAGTTTACTAGTTTTGTAAATTTGATCCCATTGTTTAGCTTTTCCATGCGTACTGACTATTTCCTGATCCTTATTGATCCAAATATTTGCAATTTCTACTGCTTCATCAAGCAATCCACCTGGATTAACTCTTAAATCAAGTACAATTGATTTAGCTCCTTGTTCTTTTAAATCAGTGAAAGCAGACTTAACTTCATCTGAAGCATTTTTTGTAAAATTACTAAGGCGGATATAGCCAACATTTTCATCAATAATACCATGGTATGGGACATTCTTAATAGTTATTTTTTCGCGCATAAAAGCTTTCTCAACAGCTACAGAATCTCCAAATCCTTTAATTGTAAGCTTTAATTCTGTATTAGGTGTACCCTTTAGCATTTCACTAACATTACTAATGTTTTTACCCTTTGTAGAAACGCCATCAACAGCAATAAGAGTATCTCCGGCAATCAGACCTGCTTTTTGCGCAGGGAATCCTTCATAGGGCTCAGAAACAATAGTATATTCTCCTGCCTTACGTATGAGAGCCCCAATGCCACCATACTGGCCAGTTGTCATGAATTTAAATTCCTCCATGTCAGATTCAGGAATATATGTTGTGTAGGGATCAAGTATTCCAAGCATGCCATTTATACTGGAATTGATAAGATCTTCAGGATCTTTTTCATCTACATAATACAAATTAACTTCACTGAAAAGAGTAACGAAGATGTCGAGGTTTTTAGCGATTTTAAAATCATTGTCATTGAATGCTAAAAAACTGAATGAAAAAACACCTATTAATCCGGCAGCAATAAAAGCTTTGTGCTTACTTTTTAATTTATCCCAAAATATTCTCATGTTTCAACAATTTACAAAATCAATGCAAAATTAGTGCAAAAAATCAGGCAAGTCTCGCGTTTAATAATTTTTAACGAATTTAGCGTAAATAGGTTGTGAAAAAACGCAATGTATTTGTGTTCAAATTTTATTTCAGATTAAGAATCTAATAATAATACACTTTATCTATTTTCAGAAGAGCTTTACCAATAACTAACATATATTATTCAATGCTTTTATGAGGGCAGTTATTCAAAGAGTACAAGAGGCCAAGGTAACAATAAATAAGAAAATCTATTCAAGCATAAATCAGGGATTACTTGTTTTTGTTGGGATTGAAGATTTAGATAATGAACAGGACATTGATTGGCTTGCAGGAAAGATATGCCGTTTACGTATTTTTAATGATAACAATGGTGTAATGAATCTTTCTGTATCAGAAGCTAAAGGAGAAGTTATGATAATCAGTCAGTTTACTTTGCATGCAAGTACAAAAAAGGGCAATAGACCATCATATATTAAAGCTTCGAAACCAGAATTTGCTACATCTGTTTATGAAAAATTTGTCAGAACTGTGGCTAATGAACTGGGAAATGATGTAAAAACCGGAAAATTTGGAGAGGACATGAAAATACATCTTGTTAATGATGGACCTGTTACGATAAATATCGACACTAAAAATCGAGAATAAATGACCATTCATGAGGCTCAGGAAAAGGTTGATCAATGGATAAAAAGGTATGGAGTTCGCTATTTTAGTGAACTTACTAATATGGTTTTATTAACCGAAGAGATTGGAGAACTGGCGAGGATTATTGCCAGGAAATATGGAGATCAATCAGCCAAAGGGAATGAAATTAGCAATGAGCTTGCTGATGAGATGGCAGATGTCATTTTTGTAATTCTTTGCCTTGCGAATCAGACTGGCATAGATCTTGAAACGGCGATAACAAAAAATTTAGTAAAAAAGACCAAAAGGGATAAAGAGAGGCATAAGAAGAATGAAAAATTGCGATAAATTCAAATAATGCATTTCCTCATTTTTCTCAGTAAAAACTATAAATAGTGTATTTTTGACGATTAATCTTGCAATTATTAAGCATGACATTTTCGCCTGAATTTATTCATCTTCTTCAAGATTCAACAGAGACTGAATCATCAGAACAATTTAATTCAGGGCATACTTATGAGGATACTCTGTCACAAAACACTGATGATATCAGGCTTGACCGGGATACAGTTATAACAGTTATTCAGAAGCCAGATTCAATTGTTAAATTGCCAAAGAAACTATCTGTTAAAATTAATCCTGCAATTTCCAAGTTAGAAGTTAAACCGAAGGATACAACAGTTACTGATACAAATTCAATTAGCCTGACTAAGGATATTGAAAAATTTGACAGATACCATTTGTTCAAAGAATCAGATAAATCTTATGCCTATAAGCCATTTGCTGTTTTTTATACGGATAGGGATAGTATTAGTAAAAATATTGAAAGTATTTATTTTCAACCGCGTGATTTTCAGCAGTCGAAGTTTAGCTGGGCTTTAATTATTGGATTTTTCAGCATATTTTTATTATTGTTGTTGAAAACCTATTATCAGAAATCTTTGGCTCAGGTTATGAATACTCTTGTAAATTTTCAATTATCTGAAAAAATACTGCGTGAAAAAAATATTATTGTCCGAAGGGCCTTTATTATGCTGAATCTGAATTATATCCTAGTATTTTCGTTGTTTTTACTGCTATTATTGAATTTGTTTGATTTTCATATTAATGATGACAATTTCATTAGCTATACTATCATTTTAGGCGGTGTAATTCTTGTACTTCTTACCAGATTAATACTTTTGTTCCTTACAGGTATTGTATTTAATTCTGTATCTGTCATTTCGGAGTACGTGCATAACATATACCTTATAAACAAAAATCTGGGGATAATTCTTCTTCCTTTTATTTTTGCAGCCTTATATACTTCCCCTAATATTTCGAAAATCATAGTTTTTACTGGCCTAGTAATCGTCTGTATTGCTACATTATTCAAGTATATCAGAGGCCTGCAAATAATTATTAAAAATGATATTTTGAAATTCTATTCCTTTTTGTACCTTTGTACCCTTGAACTTTTACCCTTAGTGGTAAGTTGTAAAATAATTATAACGCTGAGATAGAAGAAGTTATATAAGGAGGCTCTCAGAAATGAAGATTAAAAATATTCTAGTATCTCAACCCCAACCGGAATCAGATAAATCACCCTACTTCGAAATTGCGGAGAAAAACAATGTAAAAATTGATTTCAGGCCCTTCATACATGTTGAGCCTGTTGAAACTAAAGAGTTTCGAAAAAATCGAATCAATATACTGGATCATTCTGCTGTAATTTTTACCAGTAAGACCGGTATTGATCATTTTTTTCGTGTATCGAATGAAATGCGTGTATCTGTTCCGGATACAATGAAATACTTTTGCACTTCAGAATCGATAGCTCATTATCTGCAAAAATACATTGTGTATCGCAAGAGAAAAATCTTTTTTGGTAAAGGAGGATTTGTAGATATAATGGAATTGCTTGATAGACATAAAGGAGAGAAGTTTTTTGTACCTCTTTCTGAACAGCACAAGCCAGAAATTCCTGAACTGCTGAAAGTTAATGGTGTTGATTTTACCATAGCTATTCTTTATAAAACTGTTAGCAGTGATTTGTCAGATCTTCAGATGCTGAATTATGATGTATTGGTTTTTTTCAGTCCATCAGGAATAATGTCTTTAATGAAAAATTTCCCTAGTTTTAAGCAAAATGAAACCATTATCGCATCATTTGGAAATTCAACGGCAAGAGCAGTTCAGGAAGCCGGATTGAGATTGGATATTCAGGCACCTATGCCTAATGCGCCTTCAATGACTATGGCACTTGATTTATTTATTAAAGAGTATAACAAAAACAATAAGTAAGTTTAATACAACATAATAAAAAAGGGGCTATCAGGCCCCTTTTTTATTAAATGCAATACAAAACGGAATGAACTATTCAGTGGCTTTTAACTGAATATTAATATTGAATATAGATTTGCAGATCTCGCCCAATTCCTGAACATCCTCATCGTTTGCCTGATAATACCAATTCACTTGAATATTAGTGCCTTTTGATCCTACATACTCTAATATTCGGAAAGTATTGATAATGGATCTTTTTGAAACAGCATTAATTGCACTAAGACTTATATCAATTTGAGTATGTTTTTCAGGATTTTCAGAATACTCCATTAACCTGTCGCTTATTACATCGTATATATGTGGATGATCGAAGGGAAAGGATTTTCCCTTAATTACCAGACAGCCATCTTTAAAATCGGCTAAAGGTGTTGTTTTGGTTTGTGCAATAGTGAATGTCATTAGTAAAGCTCTTTATCTACTCATACGAATAATAAATATAAGTAGTTAGGTTTTTACCAATGATAGATATCACCATTAAAGTTACGAAATATTGCAACCTGAAATCAATACATGGCGTATTAGAGATTATCAACATATCTCACACGAATGGCAAAAACTACTAAAAAACAAACTTGCAAGAGATGTAACAAAAATTTTACGGCAGATATTATTTGCCAGTCATGCAAAAATGAACTATTAAATCATTTTGAAGCATCTTCTGACTGGCAAATGGCATTCGAAATGGAAAGAGCAACACTTGTCGCAGCAAAATTCAGGAATGATGATGAATATGATGATGACAAGTATTGATAATTTTCATCCGTATTAAGTGGAAAGGAAAACATATCGAAATTTTCTTGATCTGCTCCCAGATTCATTTAGGGTGCCGGCATTTTTATTGTATAATGCAGGCAACATTATATTTTGAAAACAAAATATTAATAAATAGCTTCAGTTATTACCAAAAATGATTACTTCTAATTCGATATATATGCCATGGACCGCTGTGTAATTAAAAAAGAATATTACTACCTTTCTCAATCAATACTCTGCAACTTTCGTAAGTTTTTCACTACATAATCTTTGAAAACAATAATTCTTAATAAGGATTTAGATCAATTGATCGATAATGAATAAGAAAATAATTGTAACAGGAGCAGGATTATCTGGATTATCAGCAGCAGCACAAATGGCTCTTAAGGGATTTGATGTTGAAATATTTGAAAAGAATGAAATTCCAGGAGGGCGAGCACGTCATTTTCAGGCCGAAGGATTTAATTTTGATATGGGGCCAAGCTGGTATTGGTTTCCTGATATTTTGGATAATTTTTTTAATGCTTTCGGGCATCATGCTTCTGATTTTTATGATTTAGTGCGGTTAGATCCTGCATACAGAATTTTCTTTGATATTGATGATTATATAGATATTCCTGCGGAAGAGAATGGATTATTTGAATTGTTTGAATCGATTGAAAAGGGGAGTAGTAAAAAGCTCAAAAAACTTCTTATAACTGCATCACTGAACTACAAGCTGGCCTTGGAAAGAATAATCTATAATCCTGGAAATAATGCCTTAAGTTATTTGTCATGGCCATTGATTCAGAGGTTTTCGAAGCAAAATTTTCCGCGTTCATATTCAAGTTATGTAAGGTCTCTTTTTAAGGAAGAACGCCTGATTCAAATCCTTGAATTTCCTTTACTATCCTTAGGAGGTACATCAAAAAAAATACCGGCCTATTTTTCTCTGATGAATTATGCCGACTTGAAGTTGGGGACATGGTACCCAATGGGAGGTATGTATAAAATTGTAGAAGCTGCATTAAAATTACTGGATGAATTGCAGGTCCCATTATATACCAATAGCCCTGTTGAGAATTATGATATCATTGGCAATAAAGTAACTGGGATTTATACTCAGGGAAAAAATTTCCATGCGAATTACTTTGTTTCTTCAGCTGATTATTACCACACAGAGAAGATGTTAGCAAAGGAATACAGAAATTATTCGGAGAAATACTGGATGAAAAAAGTTATGGCTCCATCTGCTTTGATTTTTTTTCTCGGGATAAACAAAAAGTTAATAAATCTACTCCATCATAATTTCTTTTATGACAGTTCTCTTAAGGATCATATACATGAGGTATCGAAAAGTCAGAAATGGCCGGAAGCTCCGGCATTTTATGTTTGTTGTAGTTCTAAAACTGATCAATATGCAGCACCAAAGGGCATGGAAAATTTATCTGTTATAATTCCTGTTACTTCTGGTTTAGAAGATACAGGCAAGATTAAGGAGCACTATTTCGATTTGGTTATCAATAGGTTAGAAAAAATCACACAGCAAGCTATTCGCAAACATATTGTTTTTAAAAGATCATACGCTCAATCCGATTTTCAATCGGATTACAACGCTTTTCTTGGAAATGCATATGGCTTGGCAATTACATATAAGCAATCCGGTTTCCTAAGACCAAAAATAAAAAATAAACATTTGAGTAATTTTTATTATTGCGGTCACTTGACTGTCCCTGGACCTGGGATACCATCTTCACTTATATCCGGAGAGATAATAGCTTCTGAAATTCAAAAAAAATACGATGCTGAATTATAGGAGATGGTTATTCTTATAGCCTATTTTGGGGCATTGCTAAAAGCTAAAAACATCATGAAGAACCTCTAATGATTTAATTTTGCCTATTCCGTCTATATGATCTTTATAATAATTTAGCAATTGATCAAGCAGTTGAGAACGTAATGAATTCTCAATTTTCAACTTTTTTGCATCTGTTAATGATAAATCCAGCAGTTGTTTCATTTGAAAGTCACCGGGCAATTTATAGCTTGACAAATCCATATTATTTTTTGGATATATACCCAGAAATTTTGTGAATTGCATAAGAAATATCAGATGAAAGTTTTCAATTCCTTCTTCTTCAAAATCCAGAATTTGTATGGCATGGGTCAGGTAATTAAACAACTGAATATTTGGTTCAACCTCCTGTAGCGTTCTATTCATCATTTCACTAAGAAATAATGCAATTGAACTTTTTTTAATGTCAAAATGTATTGTTTTTAAAATTACAAATGGTTTAATTTCTTTAACCCTCTGAAGATCACGGGTTTCTTTAATATAGGCTACAATTTCAAGAAGTGAAAAAGGTTGAAATAGATAAGAACTTAGAGTACTTTTCTTTTTTCTTACACCATGAACTAGAAATGATTGCTTTCCAAATGTCTCTGTAAAGGCCTGGGTGATAATATCAGATTCGCCATATTTAATAGAATGAAATATTATGGCTTTGGTTTTACACAGCATCAGTGTAAAAATATCAATTTGGTCATATGAGATTTACTTCCATCTTCTGTAGCCAGTAAAACGAGGTATACGCCTGAAGCAATCCTTCTACCGCTAAAATTCTTCCCATCCCAAATGGCCTGACCACCAAGAGAATTGGTTTCATACACCAGGTTGCCACTAATGTCCGTAATCTTTACAATTGAGTTCTCAACCAGTCCGGTAATGGTTATAACGCCATCATATTCCGGGCGCACTGGGTTTGGATAAACATAAACATCTGTATATTCTGAAAATCCTTTGGTGGCAGTTCCTTTATAGCTAACAAGGCCCAGGTTTGTTGCAAAAAATACCTCTCCATCTTTTTCATTAATTCCGATTCCAGAAATGCTGTTCGAGAGTATTGGTGAGTTATCGTCTCTGAAATTATGAACTGTTTTCACGGAGTTCGTTCCATTTTCAGCAATTAAAAATGCCCCTGAATTTGCCGTAGCAAACCATTTACGATTTCCACCATCAGTTTTTATATCTAATATTAGTTCTCCGGCCAGAAGGTAATCCGCTTGATTGGTTCCATCATTTCTTGATATTTTAATCTGGGTTCCATTTACCTTAGTTTCATCCATGATATAACTTGGGGAATAATAAACAATTGGACCATTATTTGTCCCCACCCAGATATTGCCTTCATTGTCTTCATTCATGCAGTATGCCTTAGATATCGCAGTTCCATCCTGATTTATTATACTGAAAGATTTAACATTGTAATTTTCTGAGCCGTCGTCTTCAAGTACAACAATACCGGCTTCGAGAGTTAAAATCCAAATTTGGCCGGTACTTGTAACAAGCAGGTCGTTATAATTGGTTCGTTCATTGTTTAGAATTGAATTTGAAATTTTAGGGCGTTTCCAATTTCCGGCATTATCTAGAATTATTAGAGGATTGGAAACAAGATCTAGCAATGTGTATAAGTTACCCTTATTGTCATATTGAATACCAACTGGCCTTAAATCAACAGCGTCAGTGATGTCATTAAAGATTTCCAAGTCATCTTTTTCAATGACATCAACAACCTCATTGTCTTGAAACTCTATCAAACCATATCTTACGGCTGCTGCCCAGACATGGTTATAATCTCGTGGATCTATGGCAAATTTGTAAGTATTGCCAAGTGTTTTGGTTGTTGGGATATCATTCGCAGTATAACTGGTCCATTTGTTGTTAAGAAATGAATATGCAGCACCATGTTTATAAAGGTTTTGTGGGGTACCTGAAGCTACCCAAATATGATCTCCTTTAGCCTCAACTTTACTAACTTCTCTAAATTTAGGGCTATTTACTCCAAAATATTTTTTATCTGAATTATTGATTTGTTTGGTAAATCCAGTAACAAGGCCGGCAACAAATACATTTGTTTCAGAATCAACAAATATGTCGTTTGTTGAATAGCTTTTAAAATCTAAGTATAAACTACCATCCGGATTATAAACCAGTCCTCTTGTTGCACCACTAATACCCAAATAGCCATTTGAGGATGTAATGTTATTTATGCTTTTCTCATATTGAGCATTCCAATCATTGTAAGAATTATTTTCAATGGTTATTATTCTATCTACAGTATCAGTTCTAAGATAAAGTGCATACAATTTATCATCATGATTCTCAACAACTTTATATTCGGTACCATCTTGAGGTATATAATTAAGATGTGACCAAAAATTATAATCCACAAGGTTGGGGCTATCTAAGTAGGCAGTGTAAATACCTGTTTCAGTTGCAGCATATATGAAATTATTAACAATAGTAGCATCATTAACCAGAATAGGAGTACCTCCCTCTCCGAATAGATAGCTATCTTTTATTTCTTCTTTGTCAATATCAAGAACCACAATTCCAAAACTACAGGATAGATAGGCAAATTCATTGTATAGAAAGATGTTGTTAATGCTTTTTTTGCCAGTAATATTCTTTCTCTTAATATCAGCAAGATTACTAACATTGCCATCATTGAGATTGATAATATCCATATTCCCGTTCAAATACCCTATAATTAGTTTATTTGTATTCTTTGAATACGCAAGGGTACTAACTTCAACATCAGATAATCCGGTAACCTTTGAATGTTTTTGTACTTCACCGGTTTCTTTATTGTATGAAAGCATTCCTGATTCAGTAGCACAATAAATTGTATTTCCTGCTTCAGCAATATGATAACAAAACAAATAGGATAAATGATCCCGCCATTCACCTTGTAATATCTGTGATTCTATCTGCCCCGGGAAGAGTGAGATTGCAAATAAAAACAATATAAACAGTATTTGATTTTTCATTTTTTTAAAATTAATACTTGCCTCAAATAATACGTCTTAAACAGCAAGTTAGTATATGTCTAGTTAGAATTAACTTAATAATTAGAATTTAAATAAGCAATAAACTTTTGTAGGGCAATGGAACGATGTGAAATTTTATTCTTCTCATTTAAGGGCATTTCTGCAAATGTTTTAATAAAACCCTTTGGGATAAATACCGGATCATAACCAAAACCATTTTTTCCTTGTTCCTGATTTGTTATTGTTCCTTCAAGGTATCCTTCAAAGGTTTTTAAAACTCCGTTATTAATATAGGCAATTACCGTTCTGAATTGGGCTATACGATCATCAACATTTTCCAATTCCTTTAAAAGTTTCACTATGTTGTTTCTTGAATCTCCATCTTTCCCTGCATATCTGGCAGAATAAACCCCTGGTTTGCCATTAAGAGCCATTACTTCTAAGCCAGTGTCATCAGCAAAACAGGGGAGGGAATATTTTTCATATATAAACTTTGCTTTTTCAATAGCATTTCCTTCAATACTATCCTGAGTTTCTGGTATATCTTCATTAATTCCAGCTTCTCGCAATCCTGAAATCATATACTTGTCAGGTAGATTCGATCTTATTTCTTCAAGTTTATGCAGATTATTGGTAGCAAAAATAAGCTTCACAGGCATTTATTATATACTCATCATTACAAAAATCTCACTTTTTATTCAATAAAAAAACAAGGACTAATGAGTCCTTGTTTTATGGTAAAGGCAGGTATATTAATAAATTATCCTCCTGATGCACTAAAGCTACCTCCAAGTTTTGGAGGTTTAGGGTTAATGCATATAACAGGCAGTTTATCTTCATTTGCAATAATATATTGCTCATGTGCACCAAGCACGTAATCTGCAAATCCAATATCTTTTGTTACCATTATAAGAATAGCATCTGCTTTGATTTTGGCTGCATATTGAACTGCTTCAAGCACAAAATTTGACTCATTTTCAGCTTGAACCAATTCAAATGATATTCCTTTACTAGTAAAGTATTTATTAAGAAAAAATACATTGGAATCAATCCCTTTTATGAAGTTGGGATCAGAATGCTTTGCCTTAAAAATATGAAAATGGGATCCGAAATATCTTGAAAAGTAATTCACCCAATTGATGCACTCCTTGTTTTCCTTACGGAAAGTAATAGGAATAACTATATCCTTATAAGTATCTCTAAGGGGTTTATCCTGTACAACAATGAAAGGAACTTTAGTATGGGCAATTACTTTAAGTGCCCAACTGCCCAGGAATTTTTGCATTCCTTTAATTCCATGAGTACCCATGAAAACCATCCTGGCTTCCATTTCATTTGCAAGGTCAGTAATTGTTGAAAAAATATTTCCATGCCTTACAATGATCATAGGTTTTTGTTCAAGTTGGGGATATTTTTCAGAAAGAAAACTTTGTAAGCGCTTTTCGCAATCTTTAATTTCTGATTCCTTTTTTACGATATGAACTAAGCCTATTTTATACTTAATCCTTCTCGCAGCAAGAAATGCATGTTCTAAAGCAAACTCAGATTTTTCTGAAAAATCCCATGTTACAAGAATTATATTTTTTTCCTCTTCCATAATTTGTAACGAATTTAGGCATTAAGATAAGAATTATATTTGTAAAACTAAATTATAATGAAATTTCATAATTAGAAAGAATTGATAATATATACGAAGATTATAATTGTTTTGATGCGCGTAATTCTTTAATTTTGGGGTTTTTAATAAAAAAATTGATTGAAAAAAGGTGGTATTATGGAAAAACCTGATTGGGGTAAAATATCTTTTTCCTATTTTAAAACAGGATTTAATGTGCGTTGCTACTATAAAGAAGGCAAATGGGGAGAGTTGGAAGTTTCGGATTCAGATTATGTTAAAATACATATGGCCTCTACTTGTCTTCATTACGGGCAGGAAGTGTTTGAAGGGCTTAAAGCCTATAAAGGCAAGGATGATAGAATCAGGTTATTCAGATGGGAAGAGAATGCAAAAAGAATGAACAATTCTGGCCAGGGTTTATTAATGCCTGAGCTTCCTGTTAGAATTTTTAAAGAAGCGATATACAAGGTTATAGAACTAAATAAGGAATATATTCCTCCTTATGGGTATGGAGCAACTTTGTATTTGCGACCTTTATTTATTGGATTGGGGCCAGAAGTTGGCGTTAAACCTGCCAGTGAGTATTTATTTCTGGTTTTTGTTACTCCGGTTGGGCCTTATTTCCGGGATGGATTTACTCCGGTTGATATAATGATTTGCAGAGATTATGACCGTGCGGCGCCTTTGGGCACCGGTTCTTATAAGACAGGAGGGAACTATGCCGCTAGTTTAAAATCATTAAAACAAGCCCACGATTCTGGTTTTAGCACATCTCTTTATTTGGATGCGAAGGAAAAAAAATACATTGATGAAGCCGGCCCTGCAAATTTTTTTGCTATTAAAGGAAATACGTACATAACTCCTGATTCAAGAAGCATTTTACCTTCTATTACAAATATGAGTTTGATGGATCTTGCTTCCGATGAAGGAATGAAGGTTGAAAGGCGCCCTGTTTTAATTGATGAATTATCTGATTTTGATGAAGTTGGAGCATGTGGTACGGCTGCTGTTATTACACCTATAAGAAAAATTGTAGATCCTCAAACTAATAAGATTTATGAATATTGCGAGGGGAATAAGGTTGGCCCGGTATGTGATAAATTATATCACAAGCTATTAAATATTCAGAATGGGGATATTCCTGATAAATTTGGATGGATTTCATTTGTTGAATAATTTCTCTTTAACATTTTTTATATCTGCTAATTTAGCAACCGACCAATAATTCTTGTTATTTTTGCCGATCAGGCATTGCTACCTTAAATTATGTCTATAAAAGAAAATAAACTTGAAAGAAGAAAGCTTAGGAGTTCATATTTTACATCAACAATAAGCATCACTCTTTTGTTAATTCTTCTTGGATCTGTAGGTTTGTTGTTACTAAACACAAAGCGCATATCTGATTATGTTAGAGAAAATATTGTTTTCAAGGTGATTCTCAAAGAAAATGTTCGTGAGGTGGATATCTATCAGATTCAAAAGGCACTTGATGCAAAAATTTATGTAAAAGAAACAGAATACATACCAAAAGAACGAGCTGCAGTAGAATTACAGGAAGAATTGGGAGAAAATTTCATAGAATTTATTGGTCATAATCCTTTATTGGCTTCTATTGAGGTAAAATTTCTGGCATCTTATGCGAACAATGATAGCATTAAATTAATTGAAAACGATCTCATTGAGTTCGATCAGATTAAGGAAGTTTATTATCAAAAGAATCTTATTCAAACCGTAAATGAAAATGTGCGAAAAATAACTTTGTTTGTATTGATTTTCAGCGCATTTCTTTTATTAATTGCAGTAGCTCTGATTAACAATACTATACGCCTTGCCATATATTCAAAAAGGTTTATTATTCGCACTATGCAACTTGTTGGTGCAACAGCTGGCTATATCAGGCGCCCTTTTCTTTACAGCAGTGCAATTCAGGGAGGAATAGGAGCTCTATTCGCGATTATAATCTTAATAGGATTTGTATATTTTATTCAGAATGAAATGAATGGAATAATCCGGCTTGATGACACGAAAGTACTTGCCATTTTATTTAGTTTGGTAATTGTTTTAGGCATTGCTATTAATTGGATATCAACTTATGCAGCAGTAAGTAAATATATAAACATTAAGACAGACAAATTATACAATTGATATGGCTCAAAAAAACACACCGAAAAAAACAAAAATTAATTTTGCCCTGCCAAAGGAAAATTACAAATATCTCCTTATAGGATTCATTATCATTATTATTGGATTTGCTTTAATGATTGGTGGAAAATCACAAGACCCAAATGTATTTAATGAGAAAGAAATTTTTAGTTTCAGAAGGATTACACTTGCGCCAATTGTGGTATTGATGGGATTCATTTTTGAGATATGGGCAATCATGAGAAAGCCCAAAGAGGCAGAAGAGTAAGGAATAGTTATTCCAAATAGATTTTAATGGACTGGATACAGGCATTGATCCTTGGTATTATACAAGGCTTAACAGAATTTTTACCGGTGAGTAGCAGTGGACATCTGGAAATCAGTAAGGTGCTACTTGGGGTTGAAATTAACGACAATCTAACTTTTAACATTGTAGTTCATGCTGCAACAGTTTGTAGTACAATTGTTGTATTCAGGAAAGATTTGCAATCGCTATTTTCAGGCTTTATTAAAGTACAATGGAACTCTGAGACTCAATACATCTCTAAAATTTTATTATCATCTATACCAGTTGTTTTGGTTGGTCTCTTCCTGGAATCTCAGGTAGAAAGTTTTTTTTCGGGCAATCTGATTTTTGTTGCCTTAATGCTTTTTGTTACTGCATTATTGCTTTCATTTACCTATTATACAAAACCAAAAAATAAATCTATATCATTTAAGGACGCTTTTATTATAGGAATAGCCCAGGCTATAGCAGTGTTACCTGGTATTTCGAGATCTGGCGCTACTATTGCAACAGCGCTTCTGCTTAAAAACAAAAGAGAAGATGCTGCTCGTTTCTCTTTTCTTATGGTACTTCTACCTATTCTGGGGAAGGCAGGCATGGATTTAGTATCGGGGAAAATGAATTCTGAAACGATTACAATTTTGCCCTTAATCCTTGGGTTTGTTTCTGCTTTCTTTATGGGTTTACTCGCCTGTAAACTTATGATCAGAATAGTAAAGAATAGCAAGCTGATTTATTTTGCTATTTATTGCGCCCTGGTTGCCGGCCTTACAATATTTTTCAGTTTATAACACAAAATTGATGCAAGCAGCTTTTACAAAAGAAAGTTTGCAGGAAGGGCAAATTCTTGCATTTGATAAACCTTTGGGATGGACATCATTTTATTTGGTTAATAAAATACGCTATTATTTGTGTAAATCGAGCGGAATAAAAAAATTGAAAGTAGGGCATACCGGAACTCTGGATCCTTTGGCCACCGGTTTGCTTATTCTGTGTACAGGAAGAGCCACTAAAAAGATAACTGAAATTCAGGAAATGCCAAAAGAATACATTGCAGAAGTTACTCTTGGAGCAACAACTCCATCCTATGATCTGGAGACAGAAATAGATGCAACTTTCAATACAGATCATATCACAGAAAAATTAATTGATGAAAAGTTGAATACGTTCATCGGAAAAATTCAGCAGAAACCTCCGATGTATTCTGCAAAAAACATCAATGGTGTAAGAGCTTATGAATTTGCCAGAAAGGGTGTTCAGAAAACATTGAAAATGGCTGAAGTTGAAATTTTTAATTTTGAGATAATAAATTTTGATACTCCTGTCTTGACTGTGAAAGTTAATTGCAGTAAAGGCACATACATACGTGCGATAGCACGTGATTTAGGAGAATTATTAAACTCTGGAGGGCATCTAACTGCATTAAAGAGAACAGCGATTGGAGATTACACATCAAATGATGCATATAATATTGAAAAATTCAAAAATAGTTTAAACATTTTGTAACTATTTTACATTTATTACGTAAAACGGTCGAATTTTTAAGAACAAAAGAAAGGTTTCCTGATTATGAAGTTATCCCAGTACAAATACAATTTACCAGAAGAGCTAATAGCAAATTTTCCTGCTGAAAACAGGGATGAGTCGCGAATGATGGTATTAAATCGTAAAGATAAATCTATTGAGCATAAGATATTCAAAGACATAATAGATTACTTTGTGGAAGACGATACCTTGGTTTTCAATAACACAAAAGTTTTTCCTGCAAGGCTTTATGGGAACAAGGAAAAAACAGGAGCCGAAATAGAGGTCTTCTTGTTAAGAGAACTTAATAAAGAACAACGTCTTTGGGATGTATTAGTAGATCCTGCAAGAAAGATACGAATTGGCAACAAATTGTATTTTGGAGACGACGAATTATTAGTTGCCGAGGTGATTGATAATACAACTTCGCGAGGGCGAACCTTACGATTTTTGTTCGATGGATCTTATGAAGAGTTTAAAAAAACGCTTTACGGACTTGGAGAAACACCACTGCCAAAATTTATTAAGAGAGAGGTCCAACCTGAAGATAGAGAAAGATACCAAACAATATTTGCCAAACACGAAGGCGCAGTTGCTGCTCCAACAGCAGGATTGCATTTTAGCAGGGAACTCTTGAAACGATTGGAAATCAAAGGACTTCAATTTGCTGAAATTACATTGCATGTTGGTCTTGGTAATTTTAGGACTGTAGATGTTGAAGATCTTACCAAGCATAAAATGGATTCCGAAAGAATTATTATTCCTGAAAGCGCAGTTGAAATAGTGAACAAGGCAAAAGACAACAAAAAGCACATATGTGCCGTGGGTACAACAGTAATGCGTACACTTGAAAGTTCGGTATCAACTCTTGGATATTTAAAATCTTTCGATGGCTGGACAAATAAGTTTCTTTTTCCTCCTTATGAATTTAGTGTACCAACTAGGATGGTATCAAATTTTCATTTGCCTCTCTCAACTCTATTGATGTCTGTATCTGCATTTGCAGGATACGACTTTCTTTTTGATGCTTATAAGGTAGCCATTAAAGAAAAATATAGATTTGGAACATATGGCGATGCAATGCTGATAATCTAAAAAGATTCTTAAAATATCTGCAACCTATATGAAAAGGAGTTGTCTTTATCAACGCACTTAGAATCATTTATTAAGAGTTAAAGAAAACTTCTATGAAGAAAATCTGGTTAATATTTATTTGTGTTTTAACTGTTGGCTCTTTATTTGCCCAGGATGAAGAGTTTAAAACTATTTTCAAAAAAGATGAAAATAAGAAAGTCAGGATCTCCGGTTTTGGAGGTCCTATGATGATATTCACCGCCATTGGTAATGATTTTGCGCATATGATGGGTGGCGGAGGAGGAATAATTATTGGTAATTCCTTTTTTGGTGGGTATGGATTTGGGAAAACCAATAAAATAGCATACAAATACAATGATCAATACAATCTGAACTATGGACACGGAGGCTTTTGGGTAGGACATGTCTTTGCTCATAATAGTCCTATTCATCTTTCTCTTTCGGTTCAAACAGGCTGGGGGAATATAACTCAGGGAATTAGCCTGGATGATGGAGATTTTGAAAATATTAGCAGCAAATCTGTATTTGTGCTTACGCCAATTGCAGAACTTGAGTTGAATTTTTCACGTTTTTTTATTTTGGGTGTAGGAACATGTGCGAGCTATGTTACCGGATCAGGAATTAAAGACACATCGTATACAACTATAGATTTTTTCAAACCATCTGTTTATTTATCATTTAAGTTTGGATGGTTTCATTAATAAGCATTTAGCCAGACAATATATTTTTACAGCATTCTCTTCATAGCAGGAAAAATTATTTTGTCTTCGATCCAAGTTTGTAAGCGCACATTAACTTTTTTTAATAGTATTGTTAAGCAGGTTTGTTAAGATTCTTTCCAATACCTCCATAAAATAACTATCTTAGAAGCCAGAAATTTTCGAAAATTATTTTTTGAACTTCATGAAAACTTTAAGGCTTTACAACAGAATACTGGGTTGGGTAGTATTCCTAATCGCTGCTATAGTATATTTATTAACAATTGAACCTACAACCAGCTTGTGGGATTGTGGCGAATTTATTGCCAGTGCTTACAAACTTCAGGTAGGACACCCACCAGGAGCTCCTTTGTTTATGATAGTAGCACGGTTTTTTTCTTTGTTTGCCGGCGGAAACGTTACAAAAGTTGCTCTAATGGTAAACGCTTTATCAGGATTGGCAAGTGCTTTTACTATACTGTTTTTGTTCTGGACTATTACACATCTGGCAATAAAAGTTGTTAAACCCGATGACACTGTAAAACCATGGCAAATTGTGGCAATTTTGGGAAGTGCTCTGGTTGGAGCCTTGGCGTATACTTTTTCCGACACTTTCTGGTTTTCAGCTGTTGAGGGAGAAGTTTATGCAAGTTCATCGCTTTTTACTGCCCTGGTATTTTGGGCAATACTAAAATGGGAAAATATAGCTGATGAAAAATATGCCAACCGTTGGCTTATTCTCATCGCATATTTAATGGGATTGTCAATAGGAGTTCACTTACTTAACCTTCTTGCTATTCCTGCTATTGTATTAGTTTACTATTTTCGAAAATATACTGCAACTCCAAAAGGAGTATTTAGTGCACTTATAATATCTGGTATTATTCTGGGAGGTATAATGTATGTTATCATTCCAGGAGTAATCTGGTTTGCTTCAAAATTTGAATTGTTGTTTGTTAATGGATTTGGTCTGCCATATAATACTGGTGTACTTTTCTATTCCGCACTCCTTATTGGCGGACTCATATATGGAATACTTTATACTCACAAACGAAATAAAGCTTTTGCTAATACGATCTTACTGGTAATAACTGTGATTATACTTGGATATTCCTCTTTTTCAATGATTGTTATTCGCTCTATTGCGAATCCACCGATGAATGAAAACAATCCTTCAACTGTATTTTCACTAATGTATTATCTCAACAGGGAACAATATGGCGACAGACCACTTGTAAGAGGTCAATATTTTAATGCACCCCGACCTACAGTTATTGAAGGTAAAAAAACATACACTCAGAGAAATGGGAAATACGTTGTAACCAACAGAAAATCTGTGACTAAATACGATAAGGATTTTACAACCATATTCCCTCGTATGTATAGCAGCAGTCCAGAACACATTCGTGTATATCTTGATTGGACAGGTCTGGAGGAAAAAGATCTCTACATGCCATATTATAATGAAGATGGAACTATTGCAGTTAATAGGAATGGCAATATTCGTTACGACAGGAATACTCCAAAAAAGAAGCCAAGTTTTGGGGCCAATCTAAAATTCTTTTTTAGGTATCAGGTCGGGCATATGTATTTCAGGTATTTCTTATGGAATTTTTCTGGCAGACAAAATGATATACAGGGAGGGGGACCATTAAATGGAAACTGGATTACCGGTATACCCTTTATTGATAAAAACATTATTGGATCAACTGAAAATATGCCTGATGAGATTAAAAACCATCCTGCTAGGAATAAATATTACCTTCTTCCATTAATTCTGGGATTGATAGGATTTATCTTCCATATAGGCAGGCATAAAAAAGATTTTTCTGTTGTAACCATGTTGTTTATACTTACCGGGATTGCTATTGTTATTTACCTTAATCAGACTCCTCTGCAACCACGGGAAAGAGATTATGCATATGCCGGATCATTCTATGCTTTTGCAATATGGATTGGTCTGGGTGTTCTGGGAATTATTGATATGATTGGGAAAAAAGCGGAAAATACGCCTGCTTCTGTTCTGGTTACTCTCATTTGTCTTGCCTTTGTACCTGCAATAATGGCAAAAGAAAACTGGAATGATCATGATCGATCAGGACGCTATACTGCGCGCGACATTGCCTATGATTATCTGATGTCATGCGATCCCAACGGGATTCTTTTTACTGGTGGAGATAACGATACATTCCCACTTTGGTATGCACAGGAAGTAGAGGGGATTCGCACTGATGTACGAGTTGTGAATCTTATGCTTCTAAATATGGATTGGTATATTGATCAGATGAAAAACAAAGTATATGATTCTGATCCAGTGCCAATTACTATAAAATCAGAACAATATACAAATGGCACACGTGACGCTATTCATCTATATGAAAGATATAAACAAGCCTTTGATGCCCGCCAAATTGTAGATTTTATAGTAAGTGATGATAACCATACAAAATTAGCGACACAAGGTGGAGAATTTCTGGATTATGTTCCAGCAAGAAATTTTTTCTTTCCGGTAGATTCAGCAAAAGTGATAGAAAATGGTACTGTAAAACCTGAAAATGCATCCGAAATTGTCAAGAGAGTTGAGGGGAGAATAGCTGGTAGTTACCTTACAAAGAGCAACCTTGCTGAGCTGGACCTTATTGCTCATAACAATTGGGAAAGACCGATATATTTTGTTGGAACAAATCATTCCGATGAATTGGGCTTAAGTGATTACCTTCAACTTGATGGATTGGCATACAGGCTTGTTCCAATTAAAACCTCCTCAGGATCAAACTTTGAACAAGGAAGAATTGACACTGAAATATTGTACAACAAGCTAATGAATGAATTTAAGTATGGCAGAATGAATGAGAAAGATGTTACACTGGATCATTTTCATCAACGAACTCTAACTGTAATAAGACTTAGATTTAGATTTATGCGGTTGGCAAATGCTTTAGCAGCAGAAGGAAAATATGATAAAGCGGAAGAAGTTCTTGATCGCATCATTGAACTTACTCCTCATGAAAAAGTACCTTATCATTTATTTATGCCTGGAATTGCCGAAACTTACTTCAGAATCAATAAATTCAAAAAGGGAGAGGATCTTTTCATGAAATTATTGGATATTTCTGAGAGACACTTGATCTATTATTCAGGATTTAGTAAAAAAGATCAGAACAGAATTCTTGACGAGATCACTTATCATATGAGGGTAATTGGGAATACCATGCAAATAGCCCGTCAATACAATCAGACGGAACTTCAAGCAAGTGCAGAAAAACTATTTGAAAAGTACAATAGCAAATTTGAGGTTTTCAGATAATAATTGGATTTAGATAAGAGGATTAATACTCTCTTGCTATCATTTTTTCTACGAAACTTCTGAGTTCAATTTTTTTTGCATCCGGTATTTTAATCTTTTCAAAGTACTCAAGTCCCTGGGAAAAGTATTGCTTTGCTGCTTCCTCTGTGGCCTTTCCAATATTCAATTTACCGTAGATGCTTTTGACAGCGGTTATTTTTTCATCGGGATTAAATTTTTTTTCTGAAATCCAGCGTTTTAGTTCTTCTACCAAATTAGGATTTCTGGAGTTAAGCGCACTGATTAACAAATACGTTTTCTTATTGGAAAGTATATCTGAGCCAATGTTTTTTCCGAATTTTTCCGTTTTGGCATATACATCAAGGTAATCGTCCTGCAATTGAAATGCAATACCAATGTTCAATCCAAATTGATACAATTTTTCTACCTCTTCGTCACTTGCTTTTCCTGTAATTGCTCCAATTGCAAGCGAAGCGGCAATCAATACTGCCGTTTTTAAACGAATCATTTCAAGGTATTGCTGGACAGTTACAGCAGCTTGTTTTTCAAAATTCATATCGTATTGTTGTCCTTCGCAAACTTCTAGAGCGGTTTTACTAAAAAGATCAAGAATTTGAGGCAACACACCCTTAGATGTTTTAGACATTAACTTATAAGCAAGAATCATCATTGCATCGCCAGACAAGATTGCAACATTCTCATTCCATTTTACATGTACACTATCATGGTTTCTCCTTTTGACAGCTTTGTCCATAATATCATCATGAAGCAAAGTGAAATTGTGAAATACTTCCAAGCCAAGAGAGGGATGAATTACATCTGTATAATCCTCCGAAAAAATACTATGAGCCATTAATGTCAGACAAGGTCTGATTCTTTTTCCTCCCAAGGCTAAAATATACTTTATAGGCTCATACAATTCAGTTGGAGGCGAATTAAATGATAGCTGAGAAAGATTGTTTTCAATTAAGGCATTTGATTCTGAATAACTTAACATAGAGTATTAGATAATTATTGAACAAAAATAATCTTATTCAAAAAAAACTCACTATTTAGAAAGACTTATCTGGATAAGCAGCTTTCGATTTCTCAATTTTATGTTAATTTTGCCGTTTAATAATTAGATATTTTTTCATGACTTATCAGGCTATAAAAACACTTCTCATAAGTTCATTTTTTATATTCCTTATATATATTCCTTCATCTGCAGGCGGGTATAACATAAAGATTACCATAAATGGAATTCAGGATACGAGCATTATTCTGGGACATTATTTTAATAAGTCTATGTATCCTGATGATACTGCTTTTGTTGATATGAAAGGACAAGCGGTCTTTAAAGGAAATGAATCGCTTATACAGGGGATGTATTTACTATATCTTCCGGATGGAAGATACTTTGATTTAATGATGGGAAAATCTCAAAATTTTGCCATCGAAACTGATACTGTAAATTTTGTCACTCATACTAAGATTTCAAATTCTCCGGACAACGAAATATTTTTCGATTTTCAAAGCTATATGATTGAAAAGCATGCTGAGCGCAAGACTCTTCAGGATATTTTAAAAAATTCTGATAAGGAGAAAGAAAAAGATAAAGCTAGAGAAGGGATTAAATCATTAGATGAAGAAAGAAAAAATAAGATAGAGCAGATCGTTGCCGAAAATCCTGATCTGTTTGTTTCTACTTTTTTGAAGGCAACATTGGAAATTGAAGTTCCGGAAGCTCCGGATACTAAAGATGACACCATAAATTCTGCCTGGAAATACGCTTATTACCGGCAGCATTATTTTGATAATTTTGATCCTTCAGATATAAGATTGTTACATACTCCGCTGTATGAAGATAAAATCATGTACTACCTTGAAAAAGTAATACCTCAGATTCCTGATACCATTAATAAAGAAGTTGACTACCTAATTGAAAAATCACTTGCAGACTCAGCAATTTTCCGGTTTATGTTGATCACTCTTTTTAATCATTATGGCAACAGTAAAATTATGGGAATGGATGCTGTTCAGGTGCATATTGCAGAGAAGTATTATATTGAGGGAGCATGGTGGGCTCCTGAAAAATTCATCACTGATCTGGAGGAAAGGGTAAAGATTTTAAAACCACTGCTCATAGGTAATATTGCTCCTGATTTTGAATTTCTTGCTGTGCCTAAAGATCATTTTATTGCAGCACAGAGTGACACTGCCTTAAAGAAATTTCCTCATGCCGGTAGCTTTATTACAATTCGGAATATAGAAGCAGATTATCTTGTATTGTTGTTCTGGGAAGCCGACTGTGGTCATTGTAAGAAAGCTGTGCCCATATTATATAAAGAATACAAGGATTCTCTTGAAAATATGGGAGTCAAGATATTAGCCATAAGCACTATGTTTGGCGAAGATGGGAAGGAAAAATGGATAGATTTTGTAAATAAGCATAAGACCTACGATTGGATTAACGCTTGGTATCCTTATGATTATAAATTTAAGATTGCCTATGATGTAAGAACAACTCCACAGGTTTTTATCCTTGACAAAGACAAGAAAATAATTGCTAAAAAGATTGGAGTTGAGCAGATAACGGAGTTAATTTCAGTATATAAAAAACATTTTAATAATTCAACAGATAAGGAATAGTATTTTATATATATTCTAAAAATTTCATTTATTGAAAAAAACAAATAACATCAAACTGATTCTCGAAGACGGAACAGAATTTTATGGGAAATCATTTGGATTTGATCGATCCATTTCCGGGGAGGTGGTATTTAATACTTCTATGACAGGATATCCGGAAAGCCTCACAGATCCTTCTTACAAAGGGCAAATTCTTACTTTAACTTATCCACTTATTGGGAATTATGGTGTACCTGGAGATGCCATGGAAAATGAGATGTATAAATTTTTTGAATCTTATGCATTGCATATTTCAGGATTAATTGTATCAGATTATACAGAAGCATACAGTCATTGGAATGCAGCAAAAAGTCTTGGTGATTGGCTGAAGGAATATAAAATCCCCGGAATTTATGGTGTAGATACACGGGAGCTAACAAAAATTTTAAGGGAAAATGGTACAATGCTTGGTAAAATTGTTGTTAATGATGAAGATACTCCATTGTACGATCCGAACCAGGAAAACCTTGTGGCCCAGGTAAGTATTGAAAAGAAAAAGATATTTGGGAACGGGGAATATAAAATTTTATTGATTGATTGCGGAGTGAAATACAATATTATCCGTAATTTGATAAAACGTGATGCAACAGTTGTAATGGTGCCATGGGATTATAATTTTTCGGGCGAGACCTACGAGGGATTGTTTATTTCAAATGGTCCCGGAGATCCAAAGCAATGTTCCATTACCATTGAAAACCTTGCCAGAGCGTACAAACAAGAGAAACCAATATATGGCATTTGCCTTGGGAATCAATTAATGGCTCTTGCTTCAGGAGCAGATACATACAAATTGAAATATGGACATAGAAGTCATAATCAGCCTGTAATAAAAGTAGGAACTAAAAAGGCTTACATTACCTCTCAAAATCACGGCTTTGCAACCGATAATGATACATTGTCCGGCGATTGGGAACCTCTTTTTATTAATTTAAATGACGGAACAAATGAAGGCATTCAGCATAAATCAAAACCTTTTTTTTCGTCTCAATTTCATCCTGAAGCATCAAGCGGGCCTACTGATACAGAATTTTTGTTTGATCTGTTTATGGATGAGGTAAAAAAATACGCTGACAAATAAAATTGCCAGCGTATAAAGATTAAATATATTGATTGTTCCAGGGACTATGCTACTTCAGCAAATTCATGGTATCTGAAATCAACTCTTAGTAGACACTCTTCATAAATCTCTGCAGTTTCAACACTGTCATCATCTCCAGTTTCAAAATACCAGTTAATAAGTATTTTTTTTACCTTATTGTTTGCTTCAAGATGTCTGAAAAAATCAAGCAATTTTTTTGAGGTGGAAGTGTTGAAATATTCAAGATTGATATCTATTATAACATCTGAAACCTCAAGTGCATCCGCAAATTCAATCAATGGTTTGAAAAAACCTGTTGCGTCTTCAAGAATTGATCTTCCTTCAATTTTTAAGTTGCCTTCCGGCATAAAATCTATTAGTGGTAGACTTGAACTTGGGTCCCTGAATATTCGTTCCATTTTTCTTAAAGTTATTTTGACTATTATTAGATACTTATTTGAACGTTGAACTGTTTTAAAAGATATATTTTGTTGATGAATAAGAAGAAAATGATGATTTTCCTCACCTATTTAAGGATGAATATATCACCATTGAATTTCTGTTAACTTTGGTATAATGAAAATCTTAATACAAGAAGAATTGATGAATCTACTTCATTCTCTAAGACTTGGAGTGATTACTGCTGGGATTAAATGTGAGCCTTCTTCAAATAAATTCAGAAAAAAAATTGAAAATACAGTTATAGAAATAAGGAATCAGTTAAACCTTGATGAAATAAAAAATCTTGAAGCAGTTGCGTCGGCGCGTGATGCATATAAAAAAATCGGTAACGATCCAAATCGCTACCGTCCATCAGCAGACGCATTGTTAAGAAGAATTGTTAAAGGTTCTGACATCTATAGGATTAATAATGTTGTAGATGCCTTGAATCTAATATCGATTGTGTCAGGATTTTCGATTGGTGGGTATGATGCAGATAAAATTGAGGAAAATATTGAATTGGGGATCGGTAAAAAAGATGAACCTTATAAAGGCATTGGCCGAGGAGAAGTAAATATCTCTAATTTGCTGGTATTACGTGATGCAATTAGTGCCTTTGGCAGTCCGACAAGTGATTCAGAAAGAACTATGATTACGAACTCAACGAAGAAGATACTTTTTATTTTTTTCGATTTTGGTATTCATAGTTCACTACATGAAAATCTTGATGTTTGTGCAGGGCTCTTAAAGAAGTTTTGTTATGCGAAAGAATTGCATTCAAAAATTGTAGAATATTTGCATTGAAATTTTTCACCCTCACCAGAACATTCTTATAAGTCAAACTTTTAATTTCAGGAGCAGGGCTTTTTTCATTATTAGCTCTGATTTTTGCATTTACTCATGTTCAAGGGCAAGATATCGTGCTTTATGGCCCTGTAAATTTGTCGAGAGGTGGCATAAGCTAGTATTTGTGGTTTGTTTTTATGTAACGGTTAGGTTGAGATTATATTTCAGGAACACTTGAATTGGAGTAAAAGTTTAACCACCTTATTATTTACATTTAATCTTAATAAGAAAATTTAAATAACCGTAAGTTGTTTTCTAATTCTTTGGCAATAATTGAATGTGATAGAGAAAGGGAGAAGAATTATCAGGCAAACCATTTTTCAAGCACGGTGCGAACGGCATCCATTTTTACAGGTTTTGTAATGTAGTCGTTCATTCCGGCTGTAAGTGCATTGTCCTTTCCAATTTTTGAAGCAGTGGCTGTCATGGCCACAATAGGCATTTGAAATCCCAGTCCCCTGATTTCAATTGTAGCATCAACGCCATCTTTTCCGGGCATCTGCAAATCCATAAATATTATATCATAAGATTTTTTCTTAACCAGATCAACTGCTTTTTTGCCATCAAAAGCGATATCAATTTTGTAGCCTAAATTTTGAAAAATAGTTTCTGCAACCTTCTGGTTAATAAGATTGTCTTCAGCAACCAGAATATTTATATCTTTTTGCAGAGCCATACTTTTTTCCTGCTCTTCTTTTTTTATTCCGCCAAACCACCTGAAAATATAGTCCTTTAATAAGTTCTGGTCAAAAGGTTGAATAAGGTAATAATCAATTTTTGAGACTTTTGTCTGTATATAATTTTCCTGCTTATGTTTTGAGCTGATCATTAAAACTCTATATTGGTCTGTAATCCCATGGTGAGATAATTGCCTTGCTATCCAAATACCATCAAGGTTGGGCTCGTCCATGATAAAAAGAAGTTGATGATCTTTTTGATCCTGGAGCTGCTCCTTAATATCTTCTATAATCTCTTTTTCTTCTTTAAGTTTTATTATGTCAACATGCAAACCAAGATGGCCAAGAAATCCAAGTATGCGTTTTTTTGTCGGAAGGTTCTGGGCAATTACAAAAGCTTTAACCTGGCTAAAAGAATTGATATTGGAGAAATCCAGATCTTTTTCGATTTCTTCATTTGAATAGACTTCGATAGAAAAACTGAATTTGGAACCTGGGCATTTTTTATTTTTTGAAAGGCCAGATGGGCTGTCTACCCAAATTTCTCCATGCATCAGATTCACAAGCTGTTTTGAGATAGTAGTTCCCAGTCCGGAACCGCCATATTTTCTTGATGTTCCCTGTTCAGCCTGGGTAAAAGAACTGAAAATACTTTCCAGTCTTTCTTTTGGAATTCCGACCCCAGTATCTGCAATCTCAAAAATCAGAGAAAGATTGCCGCTGTATTTCTCATCAAGTTTTACGGTCAGTCGAATTTCTCCTTCATGCGTAAATTTAACAGCATTGCTAATGAGGTTGGAGAGAACTTGTCTCAAACGGAAGGGGTCTCCAATAATATCATCGGGAACTTCCGGTTTAATATCAACTTTCAACTTAAGCCCCTTTTCTTCAATAATAGCTCTGAACAGATCGAGCGACAATTTAACTTCTTCGCTGAGTTTGAAAGGGATCTCTTCAAGCTGCATTTTGCCTGCTTCAATTTTTGAATAATCAAGGATGTCATCTACTATACTGAGAAGAAGATCAGCTGAACTTTGAATAATATCTACATATTCCTGTTGTTCTTTCGTAAGCTTATTATGATCAAGAGCCTCGGTCATACCAATAATGCCATTCATTGGAGTGCGGATCTCATGACTCATTTTTGCCAGAAATTCTGATTTGGATGTATTGGCCGCTGCCTCATACTTTCTCGCCTTTTCAAGTGAAGTAATATCAATGAAAGAACTTAAAATATACTCCTTCTTATCAATAAAATAGGGCAATTCTTTTCTGTAAAGAATAACTTCATTGCCTTCCTTCTGGTATAAAATGAATTGATTTGTATCGTATGCTGCTGATTTTGTGATGTTTTTTTGTTTTCGGCCAGACATTAAATATTTGTCAACCAAAGTGTTTCCATCTTTCTCCTCGCCTTCCTTAATCGCAAACAATTCTTTGGCAATCTGATTAAAATATCGAATACCATCGTCCTCATCAAAAACGATGACACCAATGGGAAGATGCATTAAAATTTCATTCAGGCGGTCTTTTTCCCGTGTTGAGATTTGCTTTTTTTTTTCGTTTGTTTTTAGTTGTGCAAGCAAAAAGAAAATAGCAGCCAGGAAAAGAATCAGGCTAACACTAGCAATAATTACAATTCTTGAAAATACAGTTTCAATAAAAAAATCATTATTGAAACTGAAAGCAAGGCCGAATTTATGATCAAGAATATACAATGGCTTATAAACAGTTATGATTCTGATTTCAGTAGAATCAATAACCATTTTGTGTCTTTCCAGTCCTTCAAAATCCTTCAGGACATTATCAACAATTTCATCGTATTTCTCAATAGAAGTAACTTCTCCTGGAAAATTAGTGGTGAATTCTTTTGATTCAGGGTGAATAATCCATTGATAGCATATATCAGAAATATGAAACTTATTTAGCTCGGATATTATGTAATTTGACAGGTTAATGGAAATTACAATGTTTCCAGACACCTGATTGTCTTTAAAAACTGGAATATAATACTGGTACTCGTTATTGCGGATTTTCACCACTTCTTTATCAACCAGTTTTCTTTGTCTTTGGGCAATGTACCGATCGTTAATGAAATTTTTGTCTTTGAATAAATTAAAAACATTTTTATTGTTGTCGTATATATCAATATTCTTTATCAGATTGGAATACGATGAATAAAATAATTCCAGCTTACGCAGGGAATTAGAAGTTTCAGCATCTTCACTAAAAAGTTCTGAGATATCGTCAGAGAAAAGTATGTAGTTTAGATCACTTTCAAAACGCTGCAATTCATTTTCAATGGTATGACTGCATAATTCCGCCTGATCGAAAAGAATGTTTTTCTGGTAGGATACTTGCTTTTCATACAGGTCATTGAATATATAAATATTTAATCCTACAAGAAAAATGCCTGTAACAATTGCTATGATGATTGATTTTTTCATAAAGCACAATATCTGCTATGCAGATGAATCATAAGCGAGTTCATAAAATTAGAACAATTGTACTTTTAATAAAATTATTAAACAGCTTTTCATGTTAATAACTTATGATTGGGTATTAATTTCAATAATTCAAAGTGAAGAGATAAACAATTAACTATATGTTAACGATATTTTGAATCTTCATCATTCATAATACTCAAATAACTCTTGTATCTTGATTTTCCAATTTTCCCTTCTTCAACTGCATCCATAATAGCGCAACCTGGCTCATGCATATGAGTGCAATTGTAGAATTTGCAATTTTTTGACATCTTGAATATTTCAGGAAAGTACAGGCCGATTTCATTTTTATCCATATCGATTAAACCAAATCCTTTAATTCCAGGAGAATCAATCACATAAGTGTTTTCATTTAATGTAAAAATTTCAGAAAAAGTTGTGGTGTGTTTGCCAGCCTGATGGGATTCAGATATAGCTTCAGTTTTTAGATTCAGGGAGGGGGAAATGGCATTAATCAATGCAGTTTTCCCTACCCCGGAATTGCCGGCAATAAGATTCAATTTTCCATTCATAAGTTTTGAAACCTGGGTTACCTGAAAATTTTCTTTTACTGAAAGCTTAATGCAATCGTAACCAGCAAGCTTGTAGGTATTGATAAATTCATCCAATTCTTCCTGATCAGAATTTTTTAGCAGATCTACTTTATTTATCAGCAATACACTCTGAATATGATATGCTTCAGCTGTCGCTAAAAACCGATCAATAAATTCTCTGGGAGTATAGGGCGATTTTAGAGTTATCATTAAAAAAGCAAGATCAATATTTACTGCCAGCAGGTGGGCTTCGGAATGAAAACTCGTTGCACGACGGATAATGTAATTTTTTCGTTTTTCAATATTAAGAATTATTCCCTTGCCATCTTCCAGGAGATCATATTCAACTTTGTCTCCAACAGTAACCGGGTTGGTTGTTTTTATTCCCTGTATCCGAAATTTCCCTTTTATTCTGCAATTGACAATATCCTTCCCGTCCAATATAGTATACCAGCTGCCTGTAGATTTTATGACCATTCCCTTTTTCACACCCGTATGCTTGTATTAGCTCGCTAATGTAATTCAATAATCGTATTTTTGCTCAATTAATGAATCATCATAGCATTTCATTTCAAAACTCATGAAAAAAACAATAATTTCTTACAACGTAAACGGTGTAAGAGCTGCGCTCAACAAAGGTTTTGCTGAATGGCTGAAAAAAGCTTCTCCTGACATTGTATGTTTGCAGGAAACCAAGGCAGGACCAGCGCAAATCGACATTCCGCTTTTTGAACATTTGGGATATCAGTGCGATATGCACTCTGCCGAAAAAAAGGGATATAGTGGTGTAATGACCATGAGCAAAGAAACTCCGAATAGTACAATTCTTGGGATGGGAATGGAAAAATACGATAAAGAAGGCAGGGTTCTTCGAACAAATTTTCCAGGCTTTACTCTTATTAATGTTTATATTCCCAGTGGAACCACTGGAGATATACGGCAGGATTTCAAAATGGAGTTTCTGGATGATTTTAGAAAGTTTATTCAGAATTTGAGAAAAGAACAAAATAATTTGGTCATTTGCGGTGATTTCAATATTTGCCATAATCCCATTGACATAAATCATCCGGAAAGGCACAAAAAATCATCTGGTTTTTTGCCAGAAGAACGAGCCTGGTTTGATGATTTTATTGGGGATGGATTAATCGATAGCTTCAGGAAGTTTAATTCAGAACCTGAACAATACAGCTGGTGGAGCTACAGGGCAAATTCCAGGGCAAAAAATTTGGGCTGGAGAATTGATTATCACTTGGTAACAGATGCATTGAACAATAATGTTGTTGATGCAAAGATCCTGAATGATGTTGTTCATTCAGATCATTGTCCTGTCTTGATTAGCCTTGATATTTAAGCAAAGTTTACGGAGGAGAATATGGATGAAAGAAAAATCCTCTTTGTAGGATTAAATACCATTGACCTGCAATTTTTGGTAGATCGTTTCCCGGAATCGAATACCAAAACGAAAGCGCTTCAAAATGAAATATGCCTAGGAGGTCCGGCTACAAACGCTGCTATTGCATGTGCTTTTTTGCATAGCAAAGTTGATCTTTTATCACCTGTTGGTAAGAGTGCATTTTCAGAATTTATTCAAGAAGAAATCAATAATTTCCAAATACGATTGCTTGATCCTATCAAAGAGCAAGCTGCTAAACCTACTTTTGCAAGCATAATAACATCACAGTCAAACGGTGACAGAACAATATTTTCATATCATCCAGAAAAACAAAACATTAATAATTATCAATTAGAGTTTAACTCGAAGGATTATAGGCTTGTTTTATTTGACGGATTTTACTCTGATATAGCGATATCACTTGCTGAAAAATTCAAAAAAGAAGGAATTTTAACTGTTTTTGATGGAGGAAGCTGGAAAAAAGATTCCGAAAGCTTACTTAAGAATATTGATATAGCAATTTGCAGCAACGACTTTCGGGTTCCAACAGGGAGTAATCCACAGGATATTTTCGAATACCTTCACAAGCTTGGAGTGAAAGATATTGCAATTACACGTGGAAATGACAGTATTTTGTGCTCTCACAAAGATGGCAGGGAGGAAATCCAAATTGAGAGCATTGAAGCAATTGATACTTTAGGAGCCGGAGATATTTTTCATGGTGCATTTTGTCATTTTTATGCAAATGGACATAATTTTATCAATTCATTGCAGCGTGCATCAATTGTTGCTGGCGATTCATGCAAATGGTTTGGAACCAGAGAATGGATGGATAAATACATTAAAAATTGACAAATCGAATCTTCATTAAAAAAATAAGGAAATGAATATAAAACTCAAACATCATATTCCTGCTACAACAGAAGAAGTTTACCTGGCATTGACAAACCCATTTACAATTGAATTATGGACAGGCTTTCCAGCAGAAATGTCAACAGAAGCAGGAAGCGAATTTTCACTTTTTGAAGGAGATATTGTTGGGAAAAACCTTGAATTCAAAGAAAATAAACTCATCAAACAGCAATGGTATTTTGAAGGTGAAGAAATTGATTCAATAGTAACACTGATGCTTAAGCCAGAAAAGAACAATACATTAATTGAACTGTTGCATGAGAATGTGCCTAAAGAAGTTTTCGAAGAAATGCTTCAGGGATGGAAAACAATTTATTTTAAAGCTTTGAAAAGTTTTTTTAAATAGGGACAGTAATAAAATTCAGATGAAGAAGAGTGATATTGAAATAATGGCACCTGCAGGATCGTATGAATCTCTTATGGCTGCAATTCAGGCGGGTGCTAATTCTGTCTATTTCGGGTTGAATAAACTAAACATGCGCGCCCGTTCTTCAGTTAATTTTACGGAGGAAGACCTTGACCGGATAATACAGATATGCCAAGAACATAATGTTAAAACATATCTAACATTAAATATTGTTGTTTACAATAATGAGATAGGACAAGTACACAAGCTTATTGATTTGGCCAAAGAAAAAGGGATAAGTGCAATAATAGCCAGCGATCTTGCAGCAATCCATTATGCAAAATCCATAGGAGTTGAAGCACATATTTCCACCCAGTTGAATATAAGCAACATTGAGGCTCTTAAATTTTATGCTGATTATGCAGATGTAATCGTTTTGGCCAGAGAGTTGAATCTCGATCAGGTAAAAGAAATCAATCAGTTGATTGAGCATGAACAAATAAAAGGGCCTGGAGGTGAATTGGTAAAAACAGAAATGTTTATTCATGGAGCATTGTGCATGTCTATCTCAGGGAAATGTTACCTGAGTTTGCATGAGAAGAATTATTCTGCCAATCGTGGAGCTTGTTTACAGAATTGCAGGAAGGGGTATACCGTAACAGAAAAAGAATCGGGGAAAGAACTTGATATTGAGAACGAATACATTATGTCTCCAAAAGACTTATGCACAATACATTTCCTGAATAAAATTTTAGATTCAGGGGTATGTGTATTAAAGATTGAAGGAAGGGCAAGGCCTCCGGAATATGTTTACACTGTAGTGCAATGCTACAGGGAAGCGATAGATAGTTATTTTGAAGGGACTTTCAATAAGAAGAGTATAGAAAAATGGATGGATCGATTGGAAACGGTTTTCAACAGAGGATTTTGGGATGGTTACTACCTTGGTCAGAAGCTGGGCGAATGGAGTCATGTTTATGGTTCAAAAGCTACCAGGCGAAAAATTTATGTCGGGAAAGGTTTGAATTATTTTTCCAGGAAAAAGGTCGCCGAATTTTTATGTGAAGCTTCTGAATTGAATGTTGATGACGAGATTTTGATTACAGGGCCAACTACCGGTGTAATTCAAACAAGAGCAAACGAGATTCGTGTAAATCTCAAAAATGTTAAGGGCACAATTAAGGGAGATAAATTTTCTATTCCTCTTGATCAGATGGTACGACGATCTGATAAACTGTATAAAATTGTAAATGCTACAGAAATAAATACCCAGGCATCTAATGATGCGTTGAGATAAGTATGTCTTTTTTGGATTCCTTTAAGAACAGTGTCTTAAGGTGAAGTGCACGCTTCAAAGTTTTATCCCGATCATATATTCTTATAACATTTTCAGGTCCGCAAAACCTGTATATAATGCCGAGCGCAGCATCGAAATTTCTGTTTTTCAGGTTAAATTTTACTTTCTTGGTGATATAATCAAATTGATTCCATTGCATAGTATGAGGAATTCGAATATAGATTTTCTCCCCCTCGTTCAGATCTCTGTATAAACCTTCTTTTAGCTCAATCAATTGCAAAGTTTTAAATATATTAATTCTTGCCACTTCATTGAATTTCTTAAAACCCATCAGCTGCAAATCATCATGTTTTAAGAAATGCTGAATGGCAGGAATCATATTGTAATTTTCAAGACCTTTTATTCTTATACAGGGAAGGATTATATTACGCGTGATGATCTCCCCAAAAGAGGGATAACAAATTACCATTTTACTTTCTATCAGTTCTTTATTGATGCGATTGATCTTTTCCGGAGCATAGCGATACCTTAAAATAATAAACACAGAACCAGGCTTATCGATTTGCCTGTCAGTTTCAGGCTGTGTTTTATAACCTGGGAAAGGATCTATGCTGGTAAGAACAAGAGAATTATCAATTACTCCTTGCTCAAGAGCCCGCAGATTTTCCATTTTTGTAATGCTGCCTATGGTCTCAATAACTTTATTTGTGTCCATCTCATTGCGAATTAGTAGTAGTTCTGATGGAATGCCCCTTTTTACTAAAGGAATCCCTGCTGTATTGCCAAAGTGAATAGAGCTAACCTAAATTATAAAAACTCGTTAGTAAAATCAATGAAAAATCCCATATACTTCATTACTAAAACGATGATATATATCACCTTAAAAAATGGAAGATTCAATGCTGATTCCATAAGTGATTGAAATGGAATTTTCATGAGGCAGGTAGACAAAGTTTACTTTTGGAGTAAATGGAACAAAAAATCGAAGGAAATGCATTTCAGAAGCTATTGTAATTCCTGTTGAAACCAAGGTTTTAATATCGCCACTTCTCTGCAAAGTAATCTTTGCAGCATCATAGAAAATACTGGCTTGAAATCTTTTAATATAGGCAAGTGGTCCTATACTCCAATCGGGATAAAAGATGGGGAAGGTGTATTCGATACTTCCTCTGATCATTTTTGAGTAGGGAATATTTTCCAGATAACCCTTAGGAATGGGAAGGCTATTGCCGAATTTGTAATCTTTATCTTCCTTATATTCGCATGAAATATACAATCTTGTGGAATGATGAGAAAAAGCTCCGGGAAAATAAAAATTAGTAACTCCTAATTTAGTGCCTGAAAATGACTCTTCAGCCATCAATGGTGACCTCATTGCCAGGTATATACTTTGACCGAAACGAGAGTAAATATCTTTTGGTGATTTTTTCAGAAGCTTACTATAATATATGCTCGCTCCTATGTAATCGTTGCCAAGTTTGTAAGAATTGTCAGGCTCAAAAAAATAATATTCGTTTGTATATCCATAGGAAATACTAGGCTGAAAAAATCGATTGTATTTATTTTGGGTAAGATTCATTGGCAAGTAGCAGCGTATTGCAACATCGAATTCATTGGATAAATTTTCAGGGGGCTGCACTCCCTGTCCATAATATACATTTGGTCGGTTTCGGAACAAAGCACTGATTTCAAATACAGGGAAGAATCTTTCGATGGTTATCTTAGGTTTTAGATTATGTGTTTGATCAGCATAAAAATAACTAATACTTGAGGTAATTGTACTTAATTTATTCTGAGACAAAATAGTAACTCCAGGATATATTTTTGGATTCATGGAAAGAAAATCATCAATATTAAAATAGAAGGGAGTCCAGCTATGAAGGTAAAAGCTGTTCAGGAGACGATTGTATTTTCTGGAATCATAGATTAACATATGAATACTATCTTTCTGGATATTTGCTCCTGCTCTGTTTGAGAGACTATCAGCCCATGAATAATTATACTTTTTAATTTCACTAATCGCTTTTTGCTGAGAAGGGATTAGTTTAATTTTTGCAGGCACATAGCCATTTACAGTATACTCAGAATAAAACATGAAATCGTCCTTCACAAACGGAGAATCAGCTCCATATTTTGAAGAGCCTATTTTATAAACATTGTTTGAATGCAGATCAAGTCTGTAAATATTTCTTACCATTTCAAGATCATAAGTAAAATATAAGGCACTGTCGTGGGCATGCAGGTAGTTGATATTTATTAAGCCTGATTCGAATAAAACTTTGCTTTCTTCTGTACTGATCGTAACTTGTTCAATCTTTTTGCTATTTTCATACATTGAAATATAGACCAGGTCTCTCTCATTCAACCAAACCGGCTGAAAAATCTGCACTTCCCTGGGGAATATTATTTCATCCTCAGTTTCACCATTGAAGCTGTTGATGATGAGAATAGAAAATACGTTTTGCTCATCAATTTTTATGCAGGCGATTTTCTCATCGGAAGGAGAAAGAGCAGGTGAAAATAAGCGGCTTCTATAAGTAAGCTGTTTTTCATTTCCATTGGCCAGTTCAAGAAGTTTGATTACCGAATAGTCTTTTTGCTGCCAGCGTACATGTACTTGATATTCTGTCCATACAGCATATTTCTGACCCGTACTTACAGGTGTATTATAATATCTACCCGGAGTATGAATGATAGATTCTGATGAATCATTTATAAATACAAACCTTGCAATGTCATCAATACTTGTTTTAACAGCAAAGATTCCATAAGGAGTGTATTGTACATATTTGTAGCTGGTGAAATGTTTGGTTTTGGGAATTTTAAAATGTTCAGATTGTATTGGTGAATATTTTTCAAATTCTGTTTTCCATAACTGGCTGAGAGAATCAAAACTTTCATTGTAAAGATTGACCTTTGATTTTGCTCTGTTCTTTTTTAAACCGAAATAAAAAGGGGCCCCCAGGTAAGGTCTTTTCGCGACCTTATCGATTGTTTTGTTCCAAATCTTATTGTCATACTTTAGTTTAGCATAACTAACCATATGATAACCATATTTATAATGATCAGGAACAAAATGTTTATAACTTCCCAGGTAAGATTGATCATATGAGTACCTCTTTTCTTTTTCCATCTCCATGGTTCGCAACTCAAGGTTGAAATCAGGAGAGCGCCCTCTGCCGGTGGAAGAAAGAGCGGTTTCATTTACAACCGCATCACCTTCAAGAAACCAGAAGGGTAAATACGCTGCAACAACTCCTGTAATCATCTGTCCAAATACAATGTTCAAAACTCTGGTCAGCCCTTGTTCCAGGTTATCAAGTTGAACCACATGGCGGAATTCATGCAAAGCCAATTGTTCAAGCCAGTCCTGTACATAAGTATCCTGAGGAGGAGTAGTGATCCATTCTGCTCTTTTGGGTGCCCAAACAACATATCCGTTAGAACGTACGGATTGATTGTATAAAATGACAGATATTTTTTTTGGCTCCTTTGAATAATCCTTTGAACTATAAGTGTATACATATTCTAAAAGATTTGCGGTTCTGTTTGCTTCCGTAAAAAAGCCTGTGGGATAAATGATTTGAAAGTTTTCAGTATTAATTTGCATCCAGCGAACTGATGATGGAGCCTGCCCAGTGTTGTAAAACTGAGCTTTAGCTAAGGGAAGAGCAGAGATAAAAATGATTAGGGACAGGTATGTTTTTAATGAAATCTTCACCGGAATCGAATATTACTCGCAGGGAATGTTTTGGTCTTCTTTTATTAGCTGACTGACAAATCGGATATCTTCAATAGTATAGAAGGCATTCGGATTATGCTTTTGAATAACCCGGACAACATCCTGAATGCTCTTACGATTTACTATAGAATACAAAATCCCGACTTTGCCTGTGTTTCCCTCAGCCTGAATAGATGTCACACTATAACCTCCTTCGTTCAAGACCTTTGTAAGAGCTGACGCATCTTTTCGTGTAATGATCCTTATCAACTGCACTCCAAGAGCAAGTTTTTCTTCAATTTTCATGCCTATAAAGCTTCCCAAAGCAAATCCCAAAGCATAGGCAATATAGCAAACCCAGTTGTCAAGGTTATGGAAAATTCTCGTTATGGCAAGAAGCCAAACGAGTACTTCAAAAAATCCAAGCAAAGGAGCCAGATACTTATATCCCTTTCCAATGAAAACAATTTTTAATGTACCAAGAGATACATCTACTATACGGGCCAGTATTATAAGTATGGGAAGGAATAAGTAACTGAAAAGATCGCTATTGACAATTTCCATAGTTCATCAACTTTCCGAAAAGTTAGGAAAAACCATCGAATTATTACTCAAACGACCCTTAATTTCCATTTTCCTCTCAGAAAAACAAAAATGCCAATTATAGCAAGAAAAGTCTCAGAAATAAGTACAGAGTAAAAGACTCCATTTTCTTGCATTCCTATTTTCCTTGCTAATATGTAAGCCAATGGAATTTCAATAAGCCAGAAGCTAATGAAATTTAATATAGTAGGAGTATATGTATCACCTGCTCCATTGAAAGACTGAGAGATAATCATTCCAAAGCCATAAAAAACCATTCCATAGCCCATGATCTGAAGGCAGATTATTGCTACTTCAAACGTTTTACCACTAACCGGGAATAGACCGATAAAATAAGAAGGAATAAGTAGGAACCCAAGCATTACAAGTAACATATATGCGCTATTTAGTATTGCAATATACCATACTGATCTTTCTGCTCTTTTAGGATTTTTGGCTCCAAGGTTTTGTCCAACAAGAGTAGATGCGGCATTACTTAGACCCCATGCCGGAAGCAGAAAAAATACAAAAACGCGTATCGCAATAGTGTAACCAGCAATCACTTCACTCTTATATGTAGCTAGAATTCGGTAAAGAATTACCCAACTTGAAGTGGCTATAAGGTATTGCATTATACCTCCTCCGGAAAGATACAAGACTTTCCACATTACTTTAATTTTTAAAATAAAATCTGAAATCCTGAGATCAATTCTGGATTTGTTTTTAAAGAGAAGGTAAAATTGAAATAATACTCCTATTCCACGACCAATATTAGTGGCCACTGCAGCTCCGGTTACACCAAGTTCAGGGAATGGACCAATACCAAATATAAGGCAGGGATCCAATATTACATTAATAAGATTAGCCACTAACAGAACAAGCATGGAAAGCATAGGGGCTCCTGCACTTCGAAATATTGCGTTGTTTATAAACAAAAGCATAATAACAACATTGCCACCCATCATAATTTTTGTGAAAGATGCTCCAAGTTCAATCACATCTGGTTCTGCATGCATCATGCCTAGAATTCTATTAGCAAATACAATTCCTACCATGGCAAATATCACAGATATTATTACACCTAAAAGAATTGACTGGGAAGCTGCAACTGAAGCATCCCTGTCTCTTTTTTCTCCTATGCGTCTTGCAACGATCCCGGTTGTAGCCATGGCTAAACCAATTGAAACTGCATATACTAAGGTCATCAATGATTCTGTAAGTCCGACTACTGAAATGGCTTCAGCTCCTAATTTTGAAACGAGAAATATATCGTAAACAGCAAAAAAGGACTCCATAAGCATTTCGGCAACCATAGGAAAAGAAAGCAATAGAATTGCTTTTGGAAGGCTCATAGTTGTGTAGTCTTGCTCATAACCGCGTATGGCATCCCATATGTCTTTCAATAAATGTCGCATCAACTTAAAAAAGAATGACAAAACTAGAATAAATCACAGAGAATGGTTTTATTTTTAATTGATTTTTCTTTTGCCGAGAATGGTCAACGTAGCGCCTGAAATAACAAGGGATGCTCCTATCATAGAAATCAGGGTAAATTTTTCATGAACAACCCAGTCAACATCTAATATAGCAAGAATACTCATTGCTGAGATGGTAATGATTGGATTGAATGTAATGATTACACTCACCTTATTCGCTTCGAGGTATTTGAATGCATAGGCCAGGGATCCGTAGGCCAGCAACGTGTTGCATCCCAGAAAGACTAGTATTCCCCATTCAGGGAGGGATGCTGTGCCTAACAGTTGAAAATCCACCAATGGCAAATATCCGATTGCAGGCAGGCCAAAAAGAACAAGGTTTAATTCAAGAGGATCGTATGTTTTAACAAGTTGTTTTTGTAGAACAGCATAACTGGCCCACATAACTGCCCCAAAAACTGTCCATAACACACCCATCTGGTACCTGTTTACATCTTCTGCAAGTTCAAGAATTTGATTTCGGTAGAAAACAGCAAGGCCCCCAAATACGAGTAACAAACCAATGATCTGACGAACACTAGCCTTCTCTTTGAAAAATATAAATCCGGAAATTGCAAGAAGAACAGGACCGGTTTGAATAAATACCTGCGCTATACCGGGAGTTGTTAGGTTAATCCCGGAAATAAAACCGATATAATTTAATCCAAGGCATACAGCAGCAATAATTAAGAGCAAAGGCGGGCGTGTAAAAATTTTAAAGGACGACGGTCTTTTAATAAGAAGGTATACACTAAGAATGAAGAAAGCGATCACGAATCGTATCCATGTTATTACAACAGGAGATAAACTGGTAAGGGAAACTTTGAGCACAATGGCAAGAAATCCCCATAAGAAAGCAGTAACGAAGGCAAAAAATATACCTTTTTTAATAGCCGATTTATCCGACATTCATTTTATCTTAGGATGGCTAAATTACATTAATATTGTATGGACTTTGCTTTTTCATTGCATGAGATAAATCAGTTCAATGCCACAAAGAAAACCTGAGATAAAGATTGAGAGTTATGGGCGCTTCTCAAAATGGGAGCGTGGGAGCAAAGAATTACCCTCAATTCTTGAATTTACAACCAGCATTGAGGCTTTAGAGGGGAACGAATTTGGAATGATAATAAGAATAATTGGAGGAAAGGGGTTAAAATTGGACTATTGCATTAAGCACCCCTTTTTTCATGATGCTGATGGGAAAGTTGAACCTGATTTTACTGGAGAATACTATATAAATTCGAATGATTTCCGCTTTTATATTGGCGACTGCATTTGGCTGCCGGTTAAGGATAAGGTAGGAGACTGGGATCTATTTGTTTATCATAATGGAAAAACCATAGCGAATAAATCTTTTCAGATTGTTACACTAAATCAAAAGGAAAAATGAATGAGAAAAAGATCAATATGCTGATTAAAAACTTAGCTCCGAAACTGAATCAGGGACAATTTGTTTTTATTACTACAGAAAATCCGGTCGATATTTCAGCATCAGAAATTATATGTCAGTTTAAAGAGAAGGAGGGAATAACAATTATTATGGAGAGAGAATTGGCGGATAAAAAAGGATTTTCTTATTCTTATGTTGCTGCATGGATAACCTTAACAGTACATTCTTCCTTGGAAGCGGTTGGATTAACAGCAAAGGTTTCTGCTGCCCTGGCAGAAGAGTGTATTAGCTGTAATGCTGTTGCTGCATATCATCACGATCATATATTTGTTCCCTACCGCGATGCTGACAGAGCGGTTTCCATTTTAAGAAAACTTCAATAATAATTTGTATTTGTGATTTAGTGGCAATTTTGTTATTGCTCGCCACTAAGACTCTAAGAATCACAAATTTTCTTATGTCTTTCAGCATAATATTTTCGAAGAAATTTGTATAGTCAAAAAAAATTAACTTACTTTGTTCGTAGTTTTACGAAATACGAATAATGAAAAAAGAAACAATAAGGGCTGAGCATAAAAAAATAGCACGCTATGCAAAAGCTATGGGACATCCAATACGGATATATGTATTGGAATTGCTTTCTAAACAGGCATGCTGCTACAGCGGCGATCTAACAGAGGTATTGCCCATTGCAAAATCAACACTTTCACAGCATTTGAAGGAATTAAAGGATGCTGGATTGATATGTGGTGAAATTGAAGCACCGAAAATTAAGTATTGTATAAACAGAGAAAACTGGAAGGAAGCAGGGGAGTTATTTCAGAAATTAACACATTTTTAAACTAGTAAATTATGAAAATAAAGATTTTAGGTACAGGCTGTGCAAGGTGTAAAGCTCTAGAGCGCACTGCCAATAAAGCGGTAGAGGAATTAGGACTTGATGCTACTGTTGAAAAAGTTGAAGATATTCAGCAAATTATGGAGTATGGAATTATGCGGACTCCTGGTTTGGTAGTGAATGAAAAAGTGGTCTTATCCGGACAAACTCCCAAACTAAATGAGTTAAAATCATTACTAACTAAAATTCAATAGAAAATGAAGGCAATAAAATTATTATTTATCGCTGCAATGGTGCTAAGCATGAATATTTCCTGTTCAGCGCAAACAAATAAAAATGATGAAAGTACAAAAGTCTCAAAAGCTGAGAAAATAGAAGTATTCTATTTTCATTATACCCGAAGATGCGCAACATGCAATGCTGTTGAAAGTGTATCAAAAGAGGCCATCAATGAATTATATGGCGACAAGGTAAGCTTCGCTGAATACAACCTTGATGAAACAGATGGTGAAACAAAAGGCAAGGAATTGGAAGTTTCGGGACAAACTCTTTTAATTGTAGCAGGAGATACTAAGATAAACATTACGAATGAAGGCTTTATGAATGCACGAACCAATCCTGATAAGTTGAAGCAAATTATTAAGGAAAAAATTGATCCTCTGCTTTAATTTGAAAATGGAATAATTTGAAGATTTGAAAATGAGATAATTCAATAATTGATTCAATTTTCAAATCGCCTAATTTTCAAATTAAGTAAATGGAAGAATTTCTAAATAATTTGATGAGCATTAGTTCGTTCCCTGTTTTATCTGCATTTGTCTTAGGGCTTATGACAGCCATTAGCCCCTGTCCGCTAGCCACAAATATTACGGCAATAGGATATATAAGCAAAGATGTTGAGCACAAACAAAGGGTGTTTTATAATGGATTTGTATATACATTTGGCAGGGCATTATCTTATACTCTACTGGCAGTAATCATTTTCATCGGTGCAGATCAATTCAAGATTTCCGGTTTTTTTCAGCAATATGGCGAAAAGTTTCTTGGGCCTTTACTATTGATCATAGGATTATTGATGTTAGGAATTTTTTCAATTAATTTTCCCGGGTTTAACAAGCTCACAGAAAAGTTTAAGAACAAAAAAAATCTTTCCTATTGGAGTGTATTTCTGCTTGGAGTATTATTTGCTTTGGCATTTTGTCCCTATAGTGGAGTGCTGTATTTTGGGATATTAATTCCTATGACCATTCAAAGTGCATCGGGTTTATATCTTCCTATTGTGTTTGCCTTAGCTACAGGAATTCCTGTGATAATTTTTGCCTGGTTGCTTGCATACACAGTTTCAGGAGTAGGCAGATTTTACAAAAAGCTAAAAACTATTGAATTTTGGTTTCGCAGGGTAGTTGCGGTAATATTTATTGGAGTAGGTCTTTATTATACTATAATTACTGGGATATAATCAGGAGAAAGAAATTTGGGATGAATTAAGAAACATGAAAACAAAGCGAATCATTTCAATAATATTATTTCTGGGAACTTGGATTTTAATCTATACCCATTTAAAGGCATTTGCTGACTTTATTGTAAGCAATGTGTTGAATTTGGAACAAGGAAAACACTTAACTGAATCCATTCGCTTCTTCATTTTCGAAACGCCTAAAGTAATGTTGCTGTTGGTTCTTATTATTTTCCTGGTTGGAATTATTCGTTCCTACTTCTCACCTGAGAAAACCAGGAAAGCCCTGGAAGGGAAGCCTCTTTTTGTAGGGAATCTAATGGCTTCTGCATTGGGTGTTGCAACTCCGTTTTGTTCCTGTTCGGCAATACCTTTGTTTTTAGGATTTGTAGAAGCGGGGATACCCATTGGCGTTACTTTTTCTTTTTTAATAGCTGCCCCAATGATCAATGAAGTTGCATTGGTTCTGTTGATTGGGTTATTTGGATGGAAAGTTGCTCTGATTTATTTATCAACAGGACTTATTATTGCTACCCTTTCAGGTTTTATCCTCGAAAAAATGAAACTACAGAGGTATGTGGCCGATTGGGTTTTTCAGATAAAATCGAAACAAGAACTGGAAGAGAATGAAAAGCTGGACTTTGAACAGAGAATTCGTGCTGGAATTGATTCTGTGAAAGAAATAGTAGGAAAGATTTGGATTTACATTGTTGTAGGTATTGCTATTGGAGCAGGTGTTCATGGTTATGTGCCTGATGCTTACCTGGCTAATGCACTGGGTAATCAGAACTGGTATTCTGTGCTTCTTGCTATTGTTGTGGGAGTTCCACTTTATTCAAACGCAGCCGGAATTGTCCCAATTGTGAGTGTTCTTATTGAAAAAGGGGTCTCTTTAGGAACTGCCCTGGCATTTATGATGTCTGTAATTGGACTCTCATTGCCCGAGATAATTATATTGAAGAAAGTATTAAAATGGCAACTAATATTAGCATTCGTTTTTATTGTTACGATTGGGATTATTATTGTTGGGTACTTGTTTAACATAGTACTAATTTGAAAATTGGACAATTTGAAGATTTGAAAATGAAAGATTGCGGATATGAAAATATTAATTCTTTGTACTGGGAATAGTTGTCGAAGCCAGATGGCGCATGGTTTTTTGCAGTCGTTTGACAAAAACATTAGGGTTTGTTCAGCAGGCACTGAGGCTTCAGGGAGGCTGAATGAAAAGGCTGTTAAGGTAATGAAGGAGATAGGGATTGATATTAGTCACCATACATCCGATCCTGTAGAAAAATACCTTGATGAAGAATGGGATTATGTAATTACTGTTTGCGGAGGAGCAAATGAAAACTGCCCTGTATTTTTGGGCAGTGTAAAGCATAGGTTGCATATCGGATTTAATGATCCTTCGCATGTAACCGGATCGGAAGACTTTATTATGAGCGAATTTTATCGTGTACGTGATGAGATAAGAGAAGCTTTTAGAAACTTTTACGATGAAAACATTAGAGCATAATATAAATATTGTTCCTACTGTATTGGTGCCTTTGACATCCACTATTCCCCAAACCTCAAGTCAACTGAGTTTCAGGGATATTCTTGGGGCCATAAAAGTAAGATGGGGAATTCAGCGCAATTCTTTTAAGGTTGATCCGGGCTTGTATAAAATAGGGAATCCAGAGAACAAATCGGATGTATTTGTAACGGCTAACTACAAACTATCATTTGACACACTGCGTAAAAATCTGGATGGACTGGATTCCTGGATTCTGGTTTTGGATACCAAAGGAATCAATGTTTGGTGTGCTGCCGGAAAAGGAACATTCGGGACTGCGGAATTAATCCGTCGTATCAGTGTAGCTTCTCTGAATGAAATTGTAACTCACAAAAAAATTATTGTTCCCCAACTTGGAGCAGTAGGAGTAGCAGCTCACGAGATTAAAAAGCACAGTGGATTTACTGTTTTGTATGGGCCGGTTCGAGCGGAAGATATAAAAGATTTTATAAGCAGGGGTTACAAAACAAATAAGGAGATGCGCAGAGTCAAGTTCACTTTTTCTGACCGGCTAAAGCTTGTTCCGATGGAACTTACAAATGCCAGGTATATGTTACTTGGTGGAATGGCACTTTTCCTGATTCTTTCTGGATTCTATCAGAAAGGATTCTCCTTTCATCAGATTATTAATCCGGGACTTCAAAATGCATTGATGGTGTTTGCAGGATTTATCTCAGGAGCTATATTTGGACCAGTTTTACTTCCGGTAATTCCCTTCAGAAGTTTTTCATTAAAGGGAGCAATAATTGGTCTTTTAATGGCTGCGATTTTGTTTCTGAGTAATAAGTTGGGAGATACTTCACTGGAAATTATTTCCTGGTTTATACTATTTCCTGCCATCTCTTCTTATCTCTTAATGAACTTTACTGGCGCCTCTACATATACTTCTTTAGCAGGAGTGAAAAAAGAGATGCGTATTGCAGTTCCCTTGCAGATCATCTTTTTGCTTGCGGGACTTACAATGTTTATTTTAAGTAAATTATTATAGAGCAGATTATGGATACAATGTACTATTTAAAAGATGTTGTTTCACTTGAGCTTAATACTGAAAAGTGCACAGGCTGTAGAATGTGCATAAAAGTTTGCCCGCATGAAGTTTTTGAACTCAAAGACAAAAAAGCTGTTATTGCAGATCGCGATCATTGTATGGAATGTGGTGCCTGCATGCGCAATTGTCCTGAGGGAGCAATAAAAGTAAATGCTGGAGTAGGTTGTGCAGCTGCCGTAATAAATGGTTTTCTAAAAGGAGCTGAACCTGAATGTGGCTGCTCCAGTGAGAAATCAACATGCTGTTAATTTTTGCGTCATCGAGGAACATAGTGACACGGTGATTTCGTCTAATATGTAATTTTCAAACAGAGTGTTTACTACAAAGAAAAAAGAGGTTTATATGATCAAAAAGCAAATAGGCCTATTTGAAAAATACCTCAGCCTATGGGTTGCGCTATGCATTGCCATTGGCATTGGCATTGGACATTTTACAGGCGATGATATTGTATTTTTGAGTCGACTCGAGATCTTTAAAGTAAACATTCCGGTAGCCATACTTATCTGGCTCATGATCTATCCTATGATGCTGCAAATAGATTTTTCCAGTTTAAAAAGTGTAGGGAAACGACCGAAGGGATTAATACTTACTCTGGTTGTAAACTGGCTGATAAAACCATTCACCATGGCATTTTTTGCCTGGATCTTTTTCTCCAAAATCTATAACGCATTTATTTCACCCGAACAGGCCGGGGAATATATTGCAGGAGCTATACTACTGGGAGCCGCTCCCTGCACAGCCATGGTTTTTGTCTGGAGTTATTTAACCAATGGAGACCCAAACTATACCCTGGTGCAGGTTTCCGTGAATGATCTAATAATATTGGTGGCTTTTGTTCCAATTGTTGGATTGTTACTGGGAATTACAAACATTACCATTCCTTATGAAACTCTTGTTGCAAGCGTTGTTATATTTGTTGTTATTCCATTGTTGGCTGGATACATTACTCACAAGATTTTGATTCGAAAAAAAGGAGAAGAATGGTTTAAAAAGCAATTTTTGCCAAAATTTAAGCCTGTATCAATCCTGGCCTTACTAACAACATTGATACTATTATTTGCATTCCAGGGAACGAATATCATTGAAAGGCCTTTGATCATTTTGCTGGTGGCGGTGCCCCTGATCATCCAAACCTATTTTATTTTCTTCATTGCATGGTTTGCTGGCAGGTATTTAAAATTGCCCCATGCAATATGTTCCCCGGCTGCAATGATTGGAGCAAGTAATTTCTTTGAGCTTGCTGTTGCTGTAGCCATTGCTCTCTTTGGTTTGCAGTCGCCCGCTGCCTTGGTAACGGTTGTGGGGGTATTGGTGGAAGTACCGATTATGCTTTCGCTCGTGGCTTTTGCAAATAAGAGGAGGTATTAATTTTCTCTGTTAGACACTGTGTCTTTTTTGTGTTAGTTACGTAACAGACATTTAATTGTACCACAAAGCTTCACAAAGAAGACACAGAGTAACACAGAGGTGTTTTAAGAATTCAGATTTACAAGCCAATCTGGTCAATCATCTCCTGGTTAGAAAATCCAGCTTTAATGGCTTTTTGTAGAAAGGATTTAGCTTCTAAGGGATTTCCGGTTTTAGAATAATAGATCGCATAAAAGTAATACATGTCAGGGTTTTCTGGCTCTATTAATTTGTAAACCGACAATAATTTTTTTGCACTGTTCAAATCATTCGATTGAAGGGTTTTATTGGTAATAGTATAGCACATAATGCCCAGGAAGGCTTTTATTCTTTTGAAAGCAAGATTAATGTACCGATCCTTTTCCTTCATAATGTTTTGGTTGAGACTTGAAATTTCATTTTCCCACCAGCCAAAATCTTCTTCCAGTAAGGCTTTCATATAGGCGTCTCTAACCGAAAGCTCAAAACGGATACTTTCACGAAGTTGGGTTAGCTCATTACTAAGGTCTTTACTGTATTCAATAGAATTCAGGATGGGTTGAAACTGGTTTATACTTGTCTCGTTATATAAGAGAGTCATGTTTTTTGCAATCAAAGATGCACTGAGGAAATCATTTTTCTTCTTCAGTTTATTAATTTGTGAGAGTTTAAATGCAGCCAGTTCCGAGCTTATTGCTTCAACATCAAGGCAATTTTTATTTTCAGGTTCACCTTCAAGAAACAGGTAGGCAATAGCATTTGATAATTCAAGTTCAGATGGCCACTCATGTGTTGCATCTGATAATTCAATATGTAGGTTTCCAGGGGTATTTTCAGGGCGGAAAAAATATTGAGCTGTTTCAATAAAATTGAAATCCTGCATGCCAATCAATGCATACACAGGCGCCCTGATAGTAATGATTTGATTTGTTGTTGTAAGAGCGCCACATGCCAGAACTCCATCAACAATGTTTCGTTGTCCGTATGAAAGCGCCATTCGTGCTCCTCCTGAAAATCCTGCAAGGAATATTTTTCCGTTAGTAGGGTATTTTGCATTAACATCCTCTAGTAAAACTCCAATTTCTTCAAGGTAATTTTCATAATTATTTTTGATAAGCTTGGAAGAAGCAAGTATGCATTTGTATTTATTTGCGACAGGCACAAATCTTTTTATGGCAGATTTTCCATCGCCATGAGGGTCGATAATAATAATTAGGGGAAGCTGTTTACATGTTACTGCATTTGAAGGAATATATACTTCATAAACATGATTTGTATTTCCGGAACAGGTATCCTGAGCAGAAAAAGATTCATTTGTTTTGACAATATTTCCCTCATTTGAGCAGGATAGAAAAAGGGATAACATAAGCACTAAGGAAGTTAGGCAGAAAGTGGATTTTTCAGATAGTTGAAGATTCATTTGTTTTGTAATAGTTGGTTGAGTTAAGTATTGGAAGGTAAAGATAATATATTAGTGAATACCTTATACCAGCTTTCTCCAGATAGAATGGGAGTAATACCTGTAAGTTTATACAAAAAGTATTGTCTTCCTCTTCACCACCTGGAGAATAAGGTTAAAAAAATGAAATTTTCGTAACATTATATAATAAAATTAGGTATATATAAGTTTATAGTATATACTTGTAATCAATTTTAATAAAACAGGATAATAATGATACCAAAAGAATTATTAAAGGGGTCGCTTAAATCAATAGTTTTAAAACTATTGGCCGAAAACAACAGAATGTATGGTTATGAGATTACTCAAAAAGTGGCAGAGTTCTCACAAGGTAAGATAAAGTTAACTTATGGAGCTTTGTACCCGATTCTGCACAAACTTGAGAGCGAGGGTTCGGTTATTACTGAATCGGAAGTGGTTAATAACCGTAACCGGATCTACTATTCTCTTACAGAAAAAGGTCATTCGAGTGCTAAAGAAAGAATCAGAGAACTGGAAGAGTTTATCAGCACCATTAAAATTCTGTTGAATCCTCAATTGGGCCTTGACGCATGTGTTTGCTGAATTCCAATCAGGTGAATACTATTGCCAGTGATGTGGAAAGTGCAGGGATTAACTATTCACATCTGAATTATGATCTGATAGATCATATATGCTGTGACGTTGAACAATACATGCAACAAGGCATTTCCTTTTCCGAGGCTTACAACAAGGTTCGCGAAAAGTTTAACATTAGGGATCTTCGGCACATTCAACAGGACACTTTAATGTTAATTGATAAAAATTACAGAATTATGAAAAAATCAATGAAAACCATCGGTGTACTCTCAATGGTCATTATGGCTTTTGGTACACTATTCCGAATCAATCACTGGCCATCCGGAAGCATTATTTTGGCACTGGGATTCCTTTTGGTAAGCCTTGTATTTTTCCCTGCCTTGCTTTATATTATGTATCGCGACGTAAACAAAAAAAAACAAGCTTACTTGTTTGTAGTGGCCCTGATAGGTGGCATTCTTTTTATGACAGGCTTGCTTTTTAAGATTCAGCATTGGCCAGGAGGAACATTACTAAATCTTATAGGTTTTACCTGGATAGCTCTGATTTTACTGCCCCTTCTGATCAGGGCTAATATTCGCAAAGTTCAAAAGAACAAGGGAATAACAATTTTGGGATTGGCAGCTCTTATGATTTTTACTTTGGGGCTGATGTTCAAATTTCAACACTGGCCTGGAGCATTTGCTCTTCAAACTACAGGCAGCATTTTACTAATAGCTGTTTTTTTGCCACTTTATTTCTTAAAAGAAGCAGGAGATTCAAAATCAATTCGTGTCGATTTCATTTTTAGCATAATATCCTTAGGCTTTGTAATTGGATTAAGTTCAATGATTTCTTTAAATCTTGGGACAAATATACTTTTTGAATTTGTGAAGCAGGATAAATCGTTCAGGTATAATACGAATTTCATTAAACAAGAGAGTTCCTTTCTGCAGGTGAAATCAGAGGGCAATTCTGCAGCAATAAAAATTTCAGAATCTGCCAGGGCTTTACACAAAACAATCGATGAACTCAAAATACTTATCATTCAGCGCACAAATAAAGTTGGCATTGATGAAGCGTTAGCAATCAGATCGAACTTGAAGCTTATGAAAGAAAAAAGTGAGGGAGTAGATTTTCTATTGTCAAAAAACAATCCTAACTCACCCTTGCCTATACTAAAAAATCAGATTCAGGATTTTGCTTCCTTAATTAATGAAACCGTGAATGACAGCATTATTCAATTAGAAAAGATACAGATACTGCTGAATACAACACCAAACTTAGAATCAAAGTATGCTTTATCATGGGAAGAATCCCTATTTGAACATATTCCGGCAATTGCGGCAATCAATACCCTATCCATAATGCAATATCGCATCAGTATAGCTCAAAGAGATGCATTAAATATATTATTAAACTCCAAAAAACAGTAACCATGAAGAAGTCAATATATTTATCAGGAATAGCAGGACTCTGTATTATGTTCATCGGGGTCATATTTAAGATACATCATTTGGCCGGAGCCGGAATTATTCTGATACTGGGAATTGGATCACTTGCCTTCCTTTTTATGCCCATTGCATATTCCCAACTGCTTAAATCAACTAGCGATAAAAGTCTGAAACTGGTTTACCATATGGCTTTTATTTCCTTCTTTTTTGGATTTATAGGAATGATGTTTAAGGTTCAGCATTGGGAAGGTGCTTCATTGTTTATTCTGATAGCAATACCGGCACCCTTTGTACTCTTTCTTCCCGCATACATCCGATATCATAATAAACGCAAGTTAAATGCCGATCTGAATTTCTTTGCGATCCTGCTTTTTATGATCTATTTGGGTGTGTTTTCCGCCTTATTATCTTTGAGGATTAGTAAAAACCTTGTGGATGCAAATGCAAATCTTGGTGAGAACATAAAAGAGATTAATAATTATTTGTTGGCCCAAAATAGAGCTATATATGATAAAGATCTTGATGTTGAAGCATTGCAATTGGTAAATCTGATAGAGAAAATAAAAAAAGAGATGGCATGTTTTGCTGAGCCAGAGAATAAATCTGTGACAGATGCTGCCTCGGAATTGGATTTATGGAGTATCAATGGCAAGGATGCGAGCATTAGTGGATTTTTTAATGATAACGAGAGGTATTCTGAATTCATAAGTAATTACGAATTGTATAAAGACCAGGTCAATGAATTGAAACCAGGGAAGATCGATTTTATAAATAAATTATTTTTTGAGATGGATCAAAATTTTGCGAGCAGAGAAGGAGAGGTGGAAGTCAATATGTCGAATTCTATATTAATTACTGCGCTATTCACATTGACTGATTGTCAGAATAAACTCCTGCTGATCAATCATGAACTGAATCAATCAAAATTATAGTAACCTCAATGGTTCTTTTGGTTAACACCGGCTCGAACAATCCCTTGGGTCGGTGTTTTAAATTCTATATTACCTTATTTAGGCATCAACAGAATGACAACTAGTAACTTGCAACTAGAAACTACTAATCACATCCTCACCAACTCAAACGCCCTGCTCCCGGAAATAAGGATTTGCCTGCTTAAGACAAATCCACTTTCATTCGCAATTCTCAAGCTATTGAGCCAATCTTTTTCTTTCACATGCATTCTGGGTTCTATAAATAAGACTTTGGCATTCTTTTTCATTGTTTCTGCAACTTCTGTGAAAAGTTTTTTCTGATCAGATACTTCATGGACCATATAAGCCAGAAGAGTAAAATCAATTTTACCAATTATGTCAGAAACATTTAGTGAATCCTGGCTTGCCAATCTTGATTCTATGATATTACTCACATCTTTTTTTCTTGCACGTTCATCCAATTTAAATAGCATGTTCTCCTGAATATCTACACAATAAACTTTACCGGCATTTCCTGTGATTTTTGCCATTGGAATGCTGAAATAACCCATCGCCGGCCCAAGTTCCAGAATTTTCATTCCAGGTGTAATGTATGGCCCTAAAATTTTTTGCGGATTTTGCTGCAGTTTACGCAAAGGGCTGGCCATAAGATATCCCACCCATACCGGACAAATATGTTTTTTTGTTTCCATGATTTTGGTTTTTGTCGGATCAAATTACGATCAAATAATTTTTGGATAAAATGGTATTTCTACTAATGCAGGAATGGAATCGGTGAATGATTGTATGCGATAGGTGAAGAGACTTAACTTATAACAAGATAAAATTCCTTTCTGAGATGAGATGTAGGGGGGTGGAGGTTTTGTCTAAGATCAATATTTACAAAATGGCTCATCACATTGGCCAAAAATAATAAAGATGGTTTTTATTATTCTCGCATTGTTATTCTGACTTCATTCCTGTATGAAATGTCTACTTAAACAAGCAGTTGGTCTATTAGTATTTTAATTTTAAATAAGCAATAATAGATTTACATTTTAAATACAGTGTTAAAAAAGTTTTTATGATTGTGAATTCATTGATTCCAATTCTTAAGTTTTGTTAAATATTCTTAACAATTCTAATAGTCTATTAAGCTTCTAATCAATTTGGATACTTTTAACCCATTAGCTCTTAAACTGTCATGAAATTTCGTGAGGTAGTTTCAATTAAAAAAGCAGGCATTCATGTTTCAATATGGTTATTAATCTTGTTATTGAATTTCCTGTTTATTAAAAATTTTAGTATTAAAGTGCATATTGTGTATCATATCTATTTCTGGTTAATTTATGCAGCTCTATTTTATGTGAATTACATGATATTGATGCCAAAATTATTCTTCAGGAAGAAATTTGCACTGTACACTATTTCATCTATTTTGTTACTGCTAATTACATTCTATATAAAGCAAAACATTGAGTTTGCGAATATGAAAAAATTCAGAAATGAATTTAGTGAATTTGGAAGAGAAGTTGCTCCTCCTCCTCAAGATTTTTTTCCCAAAAAAACCCCTCCTTTAAGAAACAGTTCGAATTGGCCAGAACATAAATTTAGTAAACCTTTACATGAACGAAAGCACATGGGAGGAATGATGTTCTTTCCATTGTACGGATTGGCACTAGTATTTACTGCTAGTATAGCAATTAGCTTAATGCAAAAATGGAAAGGCGAAGAAAAACATCGTTACAAGATAGAGAAAGAAAATATAGCTACGGAATTGTCATTTCTTAAACAGCAGGTAAATCCTCATTTTTTGTTTAATGCATTAAACAGTATTTACTCACTAACTTTAAATTCTTCAAAACCTGCATCAGAAGCGGTTCTCAAACTTTCTTCTATACTTCGGTACATGCTTTATGAGACTGAGAATAAACTAGTAAAATTGCAGGATGAACTGGAAATAATTACGGACTATGTTGCACTGCAGCAATTGCGCCTTACAAAGAATGTTTTGATTAGTTATAAAGTAAAAGGCCAAGCCGGAGGACTCCAGGTGGCTCCATTATTACTATTACCAATTATCGAGAATGCATATAAACATGGAATCGATAATGCAAATGATTCATTCATTGATATCGCCATTTTAATTTCCAAAAAACAAATTGAACTATCGGTAAAAAACAGGATTGTAAATAATGAACTGAAAAAAAGCGAAAACTCGGGCATTGGTATAGCCAATATTAAGCGTCGCCTCGATCTCTTATACCCTAATACTCATAATTTATTTATTGATTGTGGGAATAATATCTATTCTGTACAACTAAAAATAAATTTGGCTGAATGAAATGTCTTGCCATTGATGACGAACCATTAGCATTAAATATTATAGAAGAGTTTTGTAATAGAATTGACTTTATTGATCTGGTTGCAACATATACAAATGCAATTGAAGCTATCAGTATTTTGAATCAACAAAAAATCGACCTTATTTTTCTGGATGTTCAAATGCCCAATATTACTGGTTTGGAATTTATCAGATCCATCGATAATCCTCCATTAGTAATATTTACTACAGCTTTCTCAAACTACGCATTGGAAGGATTTAATTTGAATGCTACTGATTATTTACTAAAACCATTTGCTTTTGAACGATTTTTCAGAGCTGTAAATAAGGCATATGAAATTGTGCAGTTACGTAAGAACAAAACTGTTCAACCTGTCCTATCAGAAATACCTCAATACAATCCTCGATTTTTAATGATCAAGGTAGAGTATAGTACCGTAAGGCTAGAGTTGGATAAGATTCTGTTTATAGAAGGTTTGAAAGATTATGTAAAAATTTACCTCGGAGCAAAGCCATTATTAACAAAAACTACTTTTATAAATCTCGAAGACAAATTACCTCCTGATAAATTTATACGAGTGCATAAATCATTTATAATTTCAGCATCTAAAATCAATTCTATTGAGAATAACCGTATTTTGATAGGAGAGAGGCTTATTCCAATAGGAAATCAGTATAAAGTGCAATTTTACAAATGGATTGATTCTAAAAGAATATAGATCTTATTGAATTCTTTGGCTTAGTTGTATTTGTGTTTCTGAAACCAAATATCTGACATAGTAAAATTTATATGCAATACTCCATAGTTTTCTTTTATCAAGCCATTACTTGTTGTACCTAAACTACCAAGTTCAAAAGCAAGGTTTATCATTGATCTTTCCCATTTAATCGGAATACCAAATCCAAAATTTATACTTTTTGAATTGATGGCTTTACCATCTATAATCAGGTATTTTTTATTATAACAGAATCCCAGGCGGTAATAAAATTTCTTTAGACCCTCGTCTCTTCTATTTTTGTAGGGCAAATACTCAAAGCCTGCGGAAAAACGTTCACTATCCCTGGTTTCCAGTAGTGAGTTGGGATACTTTTTTGCTTCTGACCAGCTTCTTCTTTCATAGTCGAAACCAGCTTTAAATCTTTTCCCATATTCCAGAGCAAAGCCAATACCGTATTTAGTCGGTACGATGAATTTATTATTTTCGGCATCTAAATTGAGTGTGTCCTCAGCGTACATAATAAACATTTCATTTTTTGTATTAAGTTCTTTTTTGTTACCAAATACTGCTCCTATAGTATATTCCCAATTATTATGTTCAATGGTATACTGAGCTCCGAAACTTAAATATGTGCTGTGTATTCTACTTACTTCTGAAATACTGTAGATAATAGAATTGTCAATTATACTTCCGGTTTCAGTCTTGGTAATGGAGCCTAATATGTAGGAGAGATCAATACCCAGAGCGAGAGATTTTATTGGTCGAAAAGAATTTCCGAAATAGAATTGATTAATGCCTCCAGTGCCTTCATAGGTTTTAAGATATCTACTCAAATCTCCTTCAACAATTTGAGTAGTGTTAATAGTATATCCCATTGAAGAGTAGGGAGTTATACCTAAGCTTGTTGCCCACCATTTGCAAATTCTGAATCCCAATGCAATGTTGCTTAAGTTTGCATTGTATTTTGTTTGTTTCTGATTGGAAGTAATATATTGAGTAACCTTTCCAAACAAACCGATTTCAAAAATGAATGAAAGACTATCAATTCCTGAATAGGATGCAGGATTTATATTGTTCAGGTATTTATTCGATTTGAAAGCCAAACCTGTACCTCCAAGTGCATGGTTAGTTCCCGATCCATAATTTTCTATCTGACCTTCAGCAAACATTGAGTAAGGAGAAGAAGTAGTCTGAGCAATGTTCTCAGTTATATTAAGAAATAGAGATATTAAAAATAGAATTCCTAGTCTATACATATCCGATTTGCATTTAGTAACGCACAAAAAATATTCTTAATTCCGGTTTAATACTTTGATCTTCAAAAACCATCCGATCGAAAGAGCATAAATATCTCTCATCAGAGAGGCTAATCAACAAGCCATGCTCAGTGTCAAAATATGAATCAGATAGTTCATTTTTTATGAATTCGGTAATATCGAATTGATAGTAGGTTTCGTCGTTATAAAATTCATCATAGGAAAATAGAGATGTAAGCATTGATCCGTCACTGTTGTATACAACACTTCCAAAATCGTTGTTTTTATTTGTGTTGTATAGGTATATACTCTCTGGCAAGTCAATCAAATTATATGTTCCTGCCGCAGGTCTGATAAATAGCTCCGCTTTTAAAATAAAACTGTTTTCCAACATTAAAAAATCATTCATTGTAGGGAATTGTATTTTTGTCATCAATCCAATACCTCCTTGCACAAAAGCCTTACCCTCCAATTCGCTGGATGGAATATCTTCCCTTTGATTACTGATCTTTTCAAGAAGGGTACCACTAAAATTGTGATTAATGTTGGAAAATTGTTTATCAGAATTCACCAGAGGAAAAGCAGCAGTAACATCTAATATTGATAATTCATTGCTTCTATGATAGTGTACATTTATATTGATAGTTGCATCAGATGAGACAAAACTTACAATGGCATTACTTGTTGTTGTATCAGAAACAATTGCAATACCTTTAAAATGCTGTATAAATGCGCTTTCAGAATTAATTAAATCATCATCATTCTTCAGAAGTTCAAAAAGCTCTTCCCCGAAAACATCATCTAACCTGAATTGAACATTGGATTCTGAATTAGATGGATGAGGAATTAGGGAGTAAGTAGCAAGAGGATCCTCATGAAATGCAAATTCTGATGTATTATATAAGTAATTGGTTTCACGAAGTTCTATTTCTTCAGACAAAAGGTGAACAGAAAATTGAATGGGAAGAAGAGTATCTCCAAAACTATAACTTGAATATTCCATGGAAAGAGTAACGGAATCATAGTTGTCATCATCATTTATATTAATTGCTTCTGGCAAGCCAAACTCGAAATAGCTATTACAATATATTTGACCAAAAACATCGTCTTTGTAATATCCTAATAATAAAGTATCAACTGCTGAAGTAGGTAAAGAATCAATTATAAACGTTGATAAGTCAACTTGAAAAGTATCGATCATAATAATGTTTGTATTCGATTCCAGGAAATCAGATCCCAGACTAAAATATTCATCATTTTCTGCACAGGCAGCTAATATGATAAAAAATGCAATCAGTATTAAAATTCTTTGTTTGATTTTCATCCGATATATTAAGAATTGAATTAATTCACTATTATATTTCACATAGAGGAAAAACCTTGCAATGCCAAGCACAAATCTGACTGAATTCATCAACTCATGAAAACAAAGTATACCAAATGTGGGCATGAATAGATCAAATTACTTTTTTAGACTATAATAACGGAAACAGGCTATATATTGATAACAGGAACAGGTTATCTTACACAATATGGTATTTGTCTATCATAATTGATTGTAGGTCGATTATACTTTTTCAATATAATCGCACTTAATATGTTTGCACCAGTTTGGATTTTAATATTAAAGCTATGATTAAACGGATTATTTATTTTCTAATGCTTGCTCTGATTAACCTTTTAGTATTTGCATCCTGTGATGATTCTACTGATGAAGATGAGGATTTGGTTGGAAATTGGATTGAATTATCTGATTTTGAAGGAGTGGCACGTAACGATGCCGTTGGATTTTCAATAGGATCAAAAGGATATGTTGGTACCGGATATGATGGATCAGATCGCTTGAATGATTTCTGGGAGTATGACGTAGAAAAAAATACCTGGATGCAAAAAGCTGATTTTCCGGGAGGGCCAAGAAATGGCGCAGTAGGTTTTGGTACCGATACGAAAGGATATATTGGCACAGGATATAATGGAGAAAAAAAGATGAATGATTTCTGGGAGTATGATCCAACAACAAATAGCTGGACACAAAAACCTGATTTTGCTGGTTCGAGCAGGTATGGGGCCATCGGAATTTCGATCGATAATAAAGGTTATATCGGTACAGGTTTTGATGGTAATTATTTAAAAGATTTTTGGGAATACAATCCAATAGAAGAAACCTGGAGTCAGAAAGTTAGTGTAGGAGGAGGGAAGAGACGAGATGCAGTTGCTTTTGTTATTGAAGACAAAGCATATGTTTGTACGGGAATAGCTAATGGTTCATATGAAAATGATTTCTGGGAATATGATCCGCAGACAGATGTCTGGACTGCGAAAAGTAAAATATCTAATGCTACAGATGAAACCTTCGACGATGAATATACAAGCATTGTTGGGATTAGTAAGGTTGCTTTTTCTATTAATGGCAGAGGATACGTGGCTACAGGAGGACAAAATGCAGCTGATAAAATAGTATGGGAATATGATCCTCTTGTTGATTTATGGGAGAGAAAAACATCATTAGAAGGTGCCGGAAGATCTCAGGCTGTAGCATTTGCAATTGGAGATAAAGCTTTTATAACAACTGGCCGAAGTAGTAGCTACTACTTTGATGATATATGGGGGTTTGAACCCTTTAGTGAATATGATGAATATGATTAGAATACAAAAGTCAGGTTATATCATTTCAGCTGGTCTTATAGTAATACTAGTCTGGTTTATTTTTGGGATGAAACCTCTCAATTCTGAATATAATATGAAAACAATTCAGGAGTCTGATGGATGGTCATATATCATACTCAAAGATGAAACCCCGGTAATATATCAAAAGTATATGCCAGGTATTGAGGGCAATATTGTTTTTGATTCAAAAAGGTCTGCAAAACGTATAGGAAAGCTAGTGCTTAAAAAACTTAAAAATCATCGTTCGCCGTATATCTCACAGTTCGAATTAAATGAAGTACTTAAATAAAATCAGTTTTCATGATTAGTTTAGATAGGTGGGTTAGTTTTTTCATTTAGTTGAAATACGTGTGTGATAGTTATCTGTTTATATGTAAGTGTTTTGCTTCCTAGCGTGGGGATGTTTCAAGCTTTTGAGATTTACTATTTTTATTCATATCCCCATTCTAGGTTGTTTCAAAATAGTATGTTCTGATAAAATTTAAAATACTTATTAGACAATCCCAGTGTATCCAGCAAATGATATTAATCAAGAATGGCCCTGAAAGAGTTTAACATAATTAATCCGGTGTGAAGCTCAGGGATAAAAGACATAAGATGTAAACGTTTCAACTGCCAGCATTATTCAGGATTAAAACATTGAATGAAATCTAATAGAATTACTTATGAATCTATGCAAATTGTACAAAGTAGCAATTTCGGATTGTGAATGTTTTCTTCAATAATCTAACAACCAAATAACTAGCAACTAATTTTAGAATTCATCTGCAACTGAGCTATCTGCTTTGCAGTAAACATATCTATCTGACGGAAGTCTGTAACTATCTGATCCACAAAATCAAACTGGGAGAATTTCCCCGGATTGTCGTCACTACAGAATGCAATGATCTTTGCCACCCCTGCATTCTTTGCGGCCTGAACACCGCTAAGAGAATCTTCAATAACAAGACACTGATTGATAGGGATATTTATTTTCTCTGCTGCTGCAAGAAACATATCAGGGAAAGGTTTGCCACGTAATGTTCCGGAATCGTAAGTGATCTTTTCCATTTCAAACCAGCGGTCAAGTCCGAACATTTCAAAATACATTTTCACATTTTTCAGGTAAGAAGCGGTTGCAATGGTATGTGCGATTCCCCATTTTTTTAGTCTGTTCAGGTACTCTTCGGCACCTGGTGCCAATACACATCTGTCGGTATTCTGACTGCAAATCTTTCGGTAAATCTCCTCTTTTTCCTCTGAATAAGTGATACATAGCCCTGGGGACAATTCCTTCTGAAAAAGATATTCCAGGGTCTCTTTGTTGGTAGATCCTTGTACTTGATATTCCAACTCATGAGGTGATAGAGTTTTCCCATGCCTCTTGGCGAAATCTTTCCATGCCCGATTATGAAATTCGGTATCGTTAAAAAGAGTGCCGTTGAAATCGAAAATTATGCCCAATACATTCGATGTCATTATTTAGTTCGTTAGTATTTACACTCAACGTTATATTGCTACGGAATAGTATTTCATTCCATAAAATTTCTTTACTTAATGATGACTTATTGCCTCAGGTTTTTCTAATCCAACAGGATTTTCAATAACAGGCAATATACTCGTCAGTGGCTTGCGAATAGACTCCAGCTCTATGTCTTCTAAAAGCATAGCATCAGGAGTAATAAAACTTACAGGCATGCCAGAAAGAATTGGTTCAGAATTTCTACCTGTGGAACCTGATAATATGTCGTTATGAACTATCAAATTGCCTGAAAGGCCCTGATGTCTTTTCAAAGTGTTAAGAGATGGGGGCTTGATTCTTACTGATCGAAGAAGTTTTTCTTCACGGGTTTCAGTGGAGATTTTGTATATATTTATTTGCTTAATGGAGCTACCGACTTCCAGTGTTTTCACTATGATACCATATTCCAGCCCTTCTTCTTTTGCTTTTTGAATGAGTTTATCCTTCAATTCCTTCACTGATATTGGATTAGAACTGGTAACTTTAATAACACCCGGGCCAACCATCTTAGCCAAACCTCCATAATTGTAGTCGTATCGCATATGCCCATTCGATTCAGGAATATTTCTTGAAGGGGTGCGGCCATTAAGGAGTGTTTTGAGGATTCCATTTTCAACCAGCACTAATTTTTCAGGGGGTACTACACCTTCAGCATCTACCTGAAAACTACCTAATAATTCAGTGCCTTTATATTCTGTAAGTGGTGATTCGGCTGTTACAGTAAGGTCATTCGCCAGAATCAATTTATTCATCCTTGATTCCAGACCATTGTCACTTTTGTCATAGTAAAGGTTCATCTGACTACTGCTTTGCAATGATTCCCGGTTGGTGGTCAATTGATCCCTGCCTGTAAACAGGACATTTTCAAAGGTTTTGGCAACAGCTTCATCAAGAACCAGAACAGGGCCGTTATAATCTTCTGTAAATCTTTCAGCTTCTCTTAAAAGCAAGAGATTTTTTAGAAATAGCTGGATATCATTTTTAACAAGCTGTATATCCGGCAGCTCATCAGGAGTATTAAATACATAGGCAATTTTACGATGTATACTTTCACTATCATCAGTCATTGTGCCGGCATGAATGGTTAAGGAAGATAAGTTGTAAGGGAATTTAACCTCAGTTCCTTCGCTGTTGATGAAATATACTGTTGATTGAAAAATATTGCATGTAACATCAGAATAATAGATATCCGGGAATTGTTTGAAGAGTGAGGATAATTCTTTTGTATATTTTTCGATTTGTTCTTTATCAACCGCAGTGGATTGTGATGGAATTTTTATGTTCACAACAGGGGCCCTGCTGAAATCCGGAATTTGAAGATCAGACTCCTTTAGCTGCTTATGGTCAATAAGATCCATTTTGGTTTTGTAAGTCTGAGCTGCCGAATGGTAGACATTGTTTGTTGTAAGCCAAAGCGATCTTCTGATTCCTTCATAATCGTCGTCAATTGGCATTTCGATACTCGATCTGAAAACATTTTCCTGGGGTTGATCGTAATTGAAATTTTCGTCATTGATATCATAATCGCCAACCATTACCCTTACCTGCCAGTCTTTATAGTTCCTGGTCCCAGATCCATTAAGTGCCCCAAGAGTAGCATTGACAAGTGTGTTGTTAATATCTGCAATAGAATATGCGATAAAGAAAGGTTTTTCATAGGACTCAGCAGTCAGATGATCAATGTTGCGTTTCAATTCATCTCGCATGGCACTGAAAATTACGGAATCAGAAGATTGACCAACTGAACCTGTATACATCAAGAAAAATATCAGGGTGGAGGATAAACTATATTTATACCTTAAAATATTCATAAGTTTTGAGTTCATTCAATACTATATTTTTATGGACTAGGGAGCAATGGAAATTTGCTGTCGAATTCAGGAGACTTTTGCGTTTCAATTTTTCTAACAAACAGAGCAGGTGCAATTGCAGTTACTGGTATTTGCCCAGATTCTGCACCGCAAAAACCTGTAAATACTTTTTGCTCATCGCCTGCCGAAACAATATTTGAAAACATGGTAAGCGGAGTTCCAATAAGCTGAACTCCCGACACTAGTTCATCAGGTCTGCCATCGACATAAATTCTGTATACTTCTATGGGTTTGACATTGAACATGTTTGTATTGTATCGGTCAGTAACAGTCAGGCCTCCTACAACCTCCTTAAAGTAGTAGCCATATTTTTTATCCTGTTTCTTGCATTCTTTTATTAATTGTTTTCTTAGCTCGCTCATACTAAGAGGATTGCTACTTTCAATGATAAGGTTCGACTGACGTGAAACCGGGGCATAACCAGCCTGGGCTCTTCCATGTCCTGAAGAATTAGCAAATTCTTTTGTTGGTCTTCGTGACATCAGAAAATTTTTCAATATCCCATCTTCTACAACATTTACTTTTTCTGCTTTCATTCCTTGATCATCATACTTATAGCCTCCAATCAGATCCTGGTTGTTAAATTTGAACATTGTAGGATCAGAGATAACCTGGAAATCTTCAGGGAGAACTTTGTCCCCTATCTTTTCTTTAAAAGTCTGGGCATCACTTAGTTTTTCCAGGCGATGACCCTCAATCCGGTGTCCGAATATCTCATGGAAAAATACACCTGCGGCCTCAGAAGATAATATTGCTGGTCCGGCATAAGGTTCTGCCATTGGAGAAACTTTCAGTTTTTGAAGATCAGCATACAAATTATTAATCTCCTTTAGTATAATTTCCTGATCAGGAAGATCTTCAGGAGTGAAAGCAGTAAAGGATCTGTTTAGAGAAAAAACATTTCCATTGTCATGCCTTATGCTTGCCATAAAGTATAACTTGGCATAGCTTAGGTTTTGCACTATCTGGCTGTTTTCAGAGGAAATAAAATATTTTCGGTTTTTCACAAACTGAAGGGATGCCTCACAATGAAAGATCAGGGAATCGCCATCGAAGAGTTTGCTATATTTTCTTAATCGATTGGTCCAATCATTATGATCAAATAATATCTCAGTATCTGCTAATGGGGGCTCAAAGTAGACATTTGAAATTTCGGAAGAAAAATCGGGAAGATTATTGTCCTTTTGAGTACTTATGTTTCTATTATTTAATCCTGTATAAGCACTGAGCGAATTTTTGTATGCCTGGTCAGTTGCTCTCCATAGAATTTGTTTTATTGCATCCGGCTCGTCATCTATTGGCAGGGGAGAGCTGAATGGAGCATTGTGGTAAGGATTTGAGAATTCACCAGTAAATTCGTGAGTATTATCAAATTCGTAATCTCCTACTCTAACGGTAGTTGTAAGTATGCGACCTTTGTTCTGGTAATTTTCAACCAGGCTCCCAAATGAAGTTCGGATAGAAATAGTTTCCATTTCATCTACCCTGTAATCGATATAGTAAGGTGGATCTTTTTGTTCGCCAAGTTCTGTCATTTCCCTGTTCAGCTCCTCTTTGAGGATTTCCAGTAAAGGATCCTGTGCAATTGAAGTCTGAGTAAAAAAGCAAAAGAACAGGAACAATAGAAGGCCTGAAAATATATGAAAACCGCGCATTATAAAAAAATATTAATGGGACTTACAATATCAGCAAAGATACTAATAGTAGAATGCAATAATGAATTGTTTATTGTGAGTTTAAGATATTTTATGATTTGAGCAAGGGAGAAATTCGTGTATAAAGATATAGCCATTTAAATTCTGCAATTTAAATGGCTATATAAAATAAGGTTAATGGGGAAACTAAGAAATACCGATGCTAGTAAGTTTTTAGAATGAACAACTTACATAATCAACATTATCATTCATATAATGTGCATAATCTTCTAAATCTTGCCAGCTATCCCATTCGTCTTCCCACTTTGAAGGATCATTCTCGCAATAAGTGTAATGTAATACTCCTCCGCCATAATCACTTAGATCAATAGCACATGATATACAATTATCATCTTTGTCTTTTTTACAGGATGAGTTAAATCCTAAAATCAACAATGAGATTCCAAACAATTTTCCAACTAGTCGTAAAGTTTTCATAGGCAAATTATTTTAGTAAGTATTAAACATAATAAAAAAAAAGCTATTGAAATAATCTTTTTTTAGAAAACTTACAAATAGGAAAACATTGGAATAAAAAAAACTGGCAAAAAATCAATCACATAGAACGTCTTTTTGCGGATTGTCGAAGTATTCAAACATTGTTTGGATTTGCTCAATGCTTATCCTCGGTGTTGATAAATCAGGAATTTTATCTCGGGGAAACCAGTTAACATCTGTTGTTTCGGAGCCTGTTTTAAGTTTACCGCCAGAATACTTGCAAAGAATAAAAAGCTTGTAAACATGATATACATCCGGGGGATGTGCATGTTTTGTTTTATCAAATACAGCAAGCAAACGCTCAGGATTAACTGTTATTCCCGCCTCTTCCCAAACCTCTTTGGAGGCAATTTCAAATGGGCTGTATCCTACATCAGCCCAGCCACCCGGCAATGACCATTTATCATCAATTCTTTCGCGGACCATAAGTATTTTCCCTTCATGAAAAACAACTCCTCTAACATCAACCTTAGGGGTTTGGTAACCTGTTTCACTGGCAAATAGTTCACGAATTTTCTGCATGGGAGTCTGAGTAAACTCATGCATAATTTTGATGCTTAGTTCACGAAGTTGCTTGTATCGATCAATATCATAAGGATTGGGGCTGTATTCTAGTCCCGACTGAGCAATGGATTGCATTTCCTTTGCTATATCTAACCATTTAAATGACATTTATTAAATAATTAAAAATCAAAATATTATGTCTTTTTAATTTTATTGGACATACTATTCTGAAAGAGAGGTTCATATTTCTGAATGGTATTGCAATATTTAATAATGAAACTTTTTCTTTGCTCATCACTTAGAAGATTTTTCCCCTCGCCCGATTTTCCCTTACGGATAAACTGGTCAAAAACAAATACAGGTTTTGGTTCCGGTGGCTGCTCTCCAAATTTATCTTCATGCTTTTTCATAAAATCAAAACTGCAACGCTCTTTGATTCTTGGCAGGTCTTTCTCCAATATTTTGATATTACAGAAATCGGCAACTTTTTTAATTGAATCGGCAAAATTGGAGATCATTTCTTCATAGGTGATGTATAAAATGGGGAGCTTATTTTTATTTTCCAGCCATTCCTTATTAAATGCAAACCAATTCATTTTGCCTGATTCGATAAAATTTTTAAAGAACTTATCGAAATCAAGATTGGGCATTCCGTAATTTTTTCTTTGATGGTAAAGTGAAACAGCAACGTCCATTCCTTCCCGTATAATAAATATAAATTTCCCTTTTGTGGCCTTATCATAATACTCATAGGGATCATGAGTTTTTATCAAACGTGGGGAAGGAATGTCAAGACGGGGTTTACGTTTTTTGAATGAATCGTTTCGTATCCAAGGAGAGACATCATAAATATGATTGAAATTAACCTCACCGTCAGTGGTTAACTGATATAACATCATCTGCATTAAGGTAGTGCCTGATTTTGGGAATGTGACAATATAAATATCCTCATCCCGCTCACCAAATTCTAGCTTGAATTTTATGTAGTTAAGTTCTTCCGCAGCCTTACTAATGTTATAGCCAAGCTTATGAACCACCCTGTGTACAAATTTTACTAATTTGTAAGAAAATGTTTTTGTCTGATCTTTCATAGCTAATGGGGAAAAATAAAAAAAGCCAATTTCTTGGCATATATTATGAATCACAAATGTAATGTCTACAAATCTCTATTACAACGTAATCCGATAAAAGTTGACACAAAAAAAAGGGGGATAAACCCCCTTTTATTTTTTAGTCACAGTTAAAACCATATTCTTCAAACTCTGTACGAAGGTAATTAACGGCATCTTCCCATGAATCAAATTCGTCTTCCCATTCTAGATCTGGATTATCTTTGCAAAATTCCATAGGAATATTGACACCACCATAAGTGTAAGTACAAGTTATACAATCAGGTACACCATTATCCTTATCTTTCTTACAAGATGAGTTAAATCCTAAAATCAACAATGAAATTCCAAATAATTTACCAACTAGTCGTAAAGTTTTCATAAGCTTAATAATATTAGGTTACAATCTTAAAAATATATTGAGTAATTATTTTAAAAAATTAAAGTTATTCACAACAGGCTTCCATTTCAAGTTCTATCAGTTCTCTGAATTTAGCAATGGGACGATTTCCATTAATTACATTATCTCCTATTACAAATGCCGGAGTTCCTTTTGCTCCTATCGCTCGCATCTCTTTTCTGTTATCAATGATCAATTTATTAAGTATTTTATTTTCAAGACAACTATTGAACCGGGTTGAATCAATATTGAGTTCAGAGAGCCAGTTCATTAATATTGTTTTATTGATTACGTCATACTCCTCAAGAAGTTTCATATGGATATCAAAAAACTTGCCTTCACCATAAGCACAATATGCTGCTTTAACTGCCAGTAAAGAGATAGAATCATTTTTGTAGCCTATATTTTTAATTATAATTTTTGCGATTCCTTCATCCACATAATCTTTTTTCAGGGTTTCAAAATTCGTTTTAAAGAACTCTCCACAATACTTACATCGATAGCTTGTGTAAATAAAAAGAGTAACCGGAGCATCATTTTGCCCTATGAGGATATCATTTGGACCATAAGTTATATCAAGAGGCGATACCTGGTTTTTTTCTACAAAAAGTTTGACAAGAAATTTATTTGTATTAAAAGCTTTCTTATTAAGCTGAAATAATAAAACGACGGAAGATGTCAGGAGTATTATAACAAGCGTGCGATAAATAATAGAATAGTTATTTATCTGTTTTTCTGATTCACCCATAATTTTTCGGTAATTAATTATTTTAAGATAATCGATTTTTTAAACAATCCCAGCATCAATTTTATATTCATCCCAGCTTTTCACTTTTATATCCTTATAATCTAAGGTGCAAATTCCTGTTAGAAAAGCGCTTGCCAATCGGGCATTAGTAATCAGAGGAATGTTGAAATCTACTGCTCCCCTGCGAATACTATAATCATTACTTAGTTCTGTTGAACTTAGATCTTTAGGGATATTAATTACCAGATCAATAAATCCGTTACGCAGGTAATCCATTGTATTTGGTTTTATATTCTCATCGGGCCAGGCAAGTTTGGTACATTCTATACCATTCATTTCTAAAAATTGTGCCGTGCCATGGGTAGCGAAAAGATTATAATCTTTCTCAACCAGCAACCTGCAAGAATTCAGAAGTTCAGCTTTTGATCGTGTAGGACCTGTAGATAACAAGATGTTCTTTTTAGGAATGGAATATCCTACAGACAGCATGGCTTTTAAAATGGCTTCATAGAAATCATCTCCAATACAACCTACTTCTCCGGTAGACGACATATCTACTCCCAGTATGGGATCTGCCTTCGAAAGACGCGAGAAAGAAAACTGAGGGGCTTTTACACCTATGTAATCCAGATCGAAAATAGTAGATTTTGGTTTTTCAACTTTTTGATCCAGCATTATCCTGGTTGCCATATCAATAAAATTGTTTTTCAATACCTTGGAAACAAAGGGGAAACTTCTTGAGGCCCGGAGGTTACATTCTATGACTTTGATATCATTGTCCTTTGCTAAAAACTGCATATTAAAAGGGCCGCTGATTTCCAGGACCCTGGAAATTTGTCTGCTTATTTTCTTTATTCGTCTTAATGTTTCGAAGTAGACTTTCTGTGCTGGGAATACCATGGTAGCATCGCCCGAATGCACTCCGGCAAATTCAACATGCTCGCTTATTGCATATGCAATCAATTCGCCATTTCTGGCTACAGCATCAATCTCAATTTCTTTTGCCTGCTGAATAAATTCAGACACAACTACAGGATATTGTTTTGAAACCTTGACCGCCAGATTCAGGAAATGTTCCAGTTCATCTATGTTTGATACAACATTCATGGCAGCTCCGGAAAGAACATAAGAAGGCCTGATTAAAACAGGAAATCCAACTTCGTCAACAAACTTGTGTATGTCAGCTATCTCAGTCAGCTCTTTCCATCGTGGCTGATCAATTTTAAGGTCATCGAGCAGGCTTGAGAATTTATGTCTGTTTTCAGCATTGTCTATTTTTTCAGGAGAAGTTCCCAATATTTTTACCTTTCTATGGTGTAACCTCATGGCAAGGTTATTTGGAATTTGGCCTCCAACAGAGACTATAACACCTTTAGGACTTTCAAGGTCAATAATGTCAAGTACTCTTTCAAATGTAAGTTCATCGAAATACAGTCTTTCACACATATCGTAATCTGTACTTACGGTTTCAGGATTGTAGTTGATCATAACAGAACGATAGCCAGCCTTGTTTATGGTATCCAGTGCATTTACACTGCACCAGTCAAATTCAACACTGCTTCCTATCCGATAAGCACCTGAGCCTAGAACAATTACTGATTTATCTTTATCATCAAATACAAGATCGTGGCTCCTGCCTCCATAAGTTAAATAGAGATAATTGGTTTGAGCCGGATATTCAGCGGCCAGGGTATCGATTTGTTTCACGCAGGGAATAATTCCTTTCTTGATTCTGAAGTCCCTGACCTTTAAAAGATCATCTTCCATATACTCATTGATATTCTTAAAAAGAAATCGGGCGATCTGGAAATCAGAAAATCCCATTTCTTTTGATTTTCTTAATTCGTCTTCCGGAAGTGTATCTAAAGTTTTATATTTTTCAAGAATTGATTTCTGATCGATGATATTTTTAAGTTTATTTAAAAACCATCGATCAATCTTTGTCAGATCAAATATTCGATCGACAGTATATCCCTTTTCAAATGCTGATGCAATAACAAAAATCCTTGTATCTGTCGGATTCATCAGTTCCTTATCAATATCTTCAACTTCAAGATCGTGATTACCAACAAAGCCATGCATTCCCTGGCCTATCATTCGTAAGCCCTTTTGAATCACCTCTTCAAAACTGCGTCCGATAGCCATAACCTCCCCAACACTTTTCATACTGCTGCCAATGTGACGCTCAACTCCGATAAATTTATTCAGATCCCAGCGGGGTATTTTGCAGACGATGTAATCTAATGCTGGTTCAAAAAATGCCGACGTAGTTTTGGTAATGGAATTTTTCAGTTCATGCAGGCCATAGCCCAAACCAAGTTTAGCAGCAATAAACGCCAGAGGATAACCGGTAGCTTTTGAAGCCAGGGCACTGGACCGTGATAATCGGGCATTGACTTCAATAACCCTGTAATCTTCTGAATTTGGATCCAATGCATATTGAATGTTACACTCACCAACTATACCAATATGCTGGATAATTTGGATGGCCAATTGTCGTAGGGAATGATACTCTGAATTTGTAAGAGTCTGTGATGGAGCAACAACAATACTTTCACCTGTGTGAATACCAAGCGGATCAAAGTTTTCCATATTACATACAGTAATGCAATTGTCGTATTTGTCACGAACTACTTCATATTCAACTTCCTTCCATCCTTTCAGAGATTTTTCCACCAGGAGTTGTTTAGAGTAAGAAAAGGCTTTCCCGGCCAGTTTTTTCATCTCATCAGCGTTATCACAAAATCCGGAACCCTGTCCGCCAAGTGTATAAGCAGCTCTTATTATTACGGGATAACCTAGTTTTTCAGCAGCTTTCAGAGCATCATCGGCAGTATTCACTGCCACACTCTGGATGGTTTTTATGTCTATTTCATTCAGTTTCTTTACAAAAAGATCCCGGTCTTCTGTATCCATTATAGCCTGAATGGGTGTTCCCAACACCTTAACATTATTCTTGTCGAGCGCCCCAGAGCTGAACAGTTCGATACCGCAGTTTAGTGCTGTCTGACCTCCAAATGCAAGAAGAATTCCCTGGGGTTTTTCTTTCTCAAGTATCCTTTCAACAAAATAAGGAGTCACAGGAAGGAAATAAATTTTGTCGGCTATTCCTTCTGAGGTTTGTACTGTTGCAATATTGGGGTTTATTAATACTGTTTCAACACCCTCTTCCCGGAGTGCTTTCAATGCCTGCGATCCGGAATAATCAAATTCTCCAGCCTCACCAATTTTTAAGGCTCCGGAACCCAGTACTACTACTTTTTTAATGGATTTATCCATGAAATGCGCAATGAAGAATTTTTATTTCGCGCAAAAGTACAAATATTTTAGATACTCGGTATTGTTAATTGAGAATAATTGTATATTTTTGCAGAATAATTGAATAATTATTCAAATGGGAAACAGAACAGAAAGACTCCTTGTTATCAAAGAACTTATAATTTCTAAAAATATCTCAAGTCAGGAAGAGTTATTGAAGTTATTAGAAGATAAAGGATTACACTATACCCAGGCTACTTTATCCAGAGATTTAAAGTTTCTGAAAGTAAATAAGATTTCTCATAATGAAAAGGGGTACATCTACCAGTTGCCTGACCAACATTTTGAAGGAAATGAAATTGCAGAAAGTTATGCTGCAAAGGGATTTACTTCAATACAATTTGCCAATCATCTTGGAATAATAAAAACCATACCCGGTTATGCCAGTAGCATAGCATCTCTTATTGACAAATCAAATCCATTTGAAATTGCCGGAACCATTGCCGGAGATGATACAATTTTAATTATACCACACGATAATGTTTCCGATAGTGATGTTATTAATGCACTGGTAATGATAATACCTGAATTAAAAGAAAAACTCGCATAAATAAAAAGGTTGGCCGTGCACATGTAGTATTAATTCTTTTCATAGATAAAAACTAAGCTATTACAATTGCCGGTCAACCCTTTTTCTTAGTATAAAAATAGATTAATTCATTTAATTATGGAAAACAAAAAAGTTGTTTTGGCCTATAGTGGAGGATTAGATACTTCGGTAATTCTTAAATGGCTTATTGATAAGCACTATGAAGTTATAGCTTATGTTGCTGATGTAGGTCAGGATGATAATTTTGATGATGTGAGAGAAAAGGCATTAGCCATTGGAGCCTCAAAAGTTTACATTGAAGACTTGCAAGAGGAATTTGTTACGGATTATATATTCCCGGCTATCAAAGCAAATGCGATGTATGAGGGGAGGTACTTATTGGGGACTGCATTGGCAAGGCCTCTTATAGCAAAAAAACAAATAGAAATTGCACATAAGGAGAATGCTACCTATGTATCTCACGGATCAACCGGGAAAGGGAATGATCAGGTGCGATTTGAACTGGCATTTTATGCTCTTGATCCTACTATTAAAATAATTGCACCCTGGAAGATGCAGGAATTTTTGGACCAATTCAAGGGAAGAACAGATATGCTGAAATATGCTGAAGAAAAGAACATTCCTGTAAAAGCATCTCTTAAAAAACCATATAGCGAGGATGACAATTTAATGCACATTAGTCATGAAGCCGGCATATTGGAAGATCCAAAATTCAAGGCAGAGAAAGAAATGCTGGTAAAAATGGTGCCTCCTCAGGATGCCCCTGATAAAGAAACTCACCTGGAAATTCACTTTAAGAATGGCATTCCTATTAAGGCAATAAATAGAGATGATAATACATTAAAAGATAAGCCTTTAGAACTATTTACCTACCTTAATACTTTAGGAGGAAAAAATGGAATTGGGCTTCTTGACATGGTTGAAAACAGGTTTGTTGGAATAAAATCCAGAGGAGTATATGAAACGCCGGCCGGTGAAATTCTTATCAAAGCGCATATGGATATTGAGGGAATTGCAATGGACAGAGAAGTTATGCGCCTGCGCAATATGCTTTCACCTGTTTTTACCGAACTTGTATACAATGGATTCTGGTTCAGCCCTGAAATGGATTTTCTGATGGCTTCTATTAAGAAAAGTCAGGAATTAATTGATGGAATCGTTTACCTTACACTGTACAAGGGAAATGTGATGATTGATGGCCGTGAATCTCCAAGTTCATTGTACAACAAAGATTTGGCCAGTATGGATATTGAAGGTGGATTTGACCAGAAAGACAGTGAAGGATTTATTAAAATTAATGCTATACGTCTAATGGCTCACAATGCTATTTTGAAAAAACAGGGGAATGAAATTGTTTAATTCAATCCATGGTATAGATGAAACTCTGGCATAAAGGAACAGATATAAACAAAAAAATAGAAGAGTTTACTATTGGGGATGACCAACAGACAGATTTGCTATTGGCAAAACACGATGTTCTTGGCTCATTAGCTCACATCATTATGCTAGAGAGTATAGGCTTATTATCCTCCGAAGAATTAAATTCTATACAAAAAGCCTTGAAAGATATTTATCTTTCGATTTCTGAAAATAAGTTTACAATAGAGGATGGAATTGAAGACGTTCACTCGCAAATTGAATTTCTTCTTACCGGGAAACTGGGAGATGCCGGAAAGAAAATCCACACTGCTCGCTCAAGAAATGATCAGGTACTTTTAGACATTAGACTTTTTTCACGCGAGAAATTATTGGCTATTGGCAATTCAGTTGCCGGCTTATTTGATACCCTGATTTCATTAAGCGAAAGAAACAAAGATGTTTTTATGCCGGGCTACACGCATTTGCAGGCAGCAATGCCTTCTTCATTTGGACTATGGTTTGGAGCTTATGCTGAAAGTCTGACAGATGATCTTCAAATGCTTTTAACAGCCTTTCGTATTACAAATCAAAATCCGCTGGGATCAGCTGCAGGTTATGGGAGTTCTTTCCCGATTAACCGACAGCTTACCACCGATCTATTAGGATTTGAAAACATGAATTACAATGTAATTTATGCCCAAATGGGAAGAGGGAAAGTAGAACGAACGGTAGCTTATTCATTAAGTTCAATTGCTTCTACTCTTTCAAAATTTGCATATGACATCTGCTTGTTTGCAAATCAGAATTTTGAATTTGTGAAGTTGCCGGAAGAGTTTACGACAGGTTCCAGCATCATGCCACATAAGAAGAATCCAGATGTATTTGAACTCATTCGGGCAAAAAGCAACAAGATAATTGCTCTTGCGAATGAAATGACTTTGATATCAAATAACCTGCCTTCGGGTTACTTCCGTGATTTTCAAATACTAAAGAAATCATACTTCGAAGCCTTTGACATTCTTATTGATTGCATTGATATGGCAAACTTTGCCATTCAAAATATTGAAGTGAACCGGGACTTGATAAGCGATGATAAATACGACTCTATCTTCAGTGTGGAGGAGGTAAATAAAGAAGTTTTAAAAGGAACCTCTTTTCGTGATGCATACAAATTGATAGGAGAAAAAATCAAGAACAATCAGTACAAACCTGATAAAAACATAAAACATACTCATGAAGGGAGTATAGGAAATTTATGCAATAAGCAAATTCAAAAGAAATTTGAACGTATTTTTGCAAATTTTAATAGCAAATTGATTAAAGAAGCAGAAGAAAAGTTGTTGAAATAGACAGGAAGATGAAACAAACAAGAATTGTAGTAAGGATAGAAATATCAACTCTCTCAAATCCTGATGGAAAATTCAATCATCAGAAAATGGATAGACTTGCTATGGTGCTTTCGAACTTAAATAACAGCGGAAAACAATTGATATTGGTGAGTTCCGGAGCTATAGCACTTGGGTCTGATAAATTACATTTAAAGAAGCAACCTCAGTCTTTCACTGAGATGCAAGCAATTGCAGCCATTGGTCAGGCCGAACTCATTCGGTTTTATCAGCATTATTTTGATCAGTACAATCAAATTGTAGCACAGGTTTTACTGACAAGTGATATCCTGGAAAATTCACTGAGGGTAAAAAACACTCAGAATACTTTTGATACTCTTTTGGAAATGAATATCATTCCCATTGTAAATGAAAATGACACTGTTTCCACAGCGGATATAGAACTGGATGATAATTATTATTTGGCGTACAATGTTGCCAACATTACAAATGCAGATATAATTCTCATCAAAATGGACCATAATAGCAAATTCGTTATACAGCCACGAGGAAATTTGAAAGCAAAATTGGTAATGGATGAGAACCAGCTGTTTAATGAATTGGAAAAAATTAGTCTGGAAATAAATGGTTCAGGAATTGGGGAGGCGAACTTTCCAATGACATTAAATGAAATTATTATGAATACATAATCTGGCGGGAATATGAATTCGAGAGAGAATTTCAAAAACAAAAAAAGGATAGTTGTTAAGGTGGGGACTTCTTCACTTTCTTATGAGAATGGAAGATTGAACTTTCAACGAATAGGGCAATTGGCACATGAATTAAGTGCAATTCGCAACAAGCATATTGATGTAATACTTGTTACATCAGGTGCAATTGGAGTGGGTGCAGGTAGAGTAGGGATGATTGAAAAACCCAGGGAGCTCGCGAAAAAACAGGCTCTTGCAGCAATAGGCCAGGCTGAATTGATAAAAATTTATCAAAAATTTTTCGAAGAGTACAACCAAACAGTTGCTCAGGTGTTACTTACAAAAGATGTTATTACTAATCCCGATAGACATCAAAAGGCGAAGAACACTTTATTGAAGCTATTAAGCATGGGAATCATTCCTATCATCAACGAGAATGATACCATATCAACAGATGAGATCGAGTATGGAGATAATGATACTTTGTCTGCTGATGTAGCTACTTTG
>CAYWBC010000001.1:0-80577 GCA_964456285.1 uncultured Bacteroidales bacterium | reverse complement strand
TCCTAAAAAGGAATCTTCCGCAGAAATAATTAGATCAGTTGAAAAAATAACTCCGGAGCTCATTAATTATGCATCGGGTGCGGGAACTTCATTTGGGACTGGAGGAATGACTACAAAACTTGTTGCTGCAAAAATTTGTGTTGAAGCACATATAGACACCATAATTACCAACGGCAACAATCCTTCAGCTGTGTTTGAAATACTTGAAGGAAAGGAAATAGGGACTCATTTTATTGCGAATAGCGGAGTTTTACAAAAGCATTAAATCAATGAACAAAGAATTAATTAATAAAGGGAAGAGTGTAAAAGCTGCATCACGTGAGTTAATTAAGTTCACAACCGAACAAAAGAATAAAGCATTGGCATTAATTGCAGATGAAATTGATGCAATGCGAGGTGTTATCATTAAAGAAAATGAGAAGGATTTAATAATCGGCAGAGAAAAGGGATTATCAAAATCCTTTCTTGACAGACTTGAGCTTAATGATAAGCGAATAGATGGAATGATAAAGGTGTTACATGATGTAATAAAGCTTAATGATCCTGTTGGTGAAATACTTGGCATGAATACTCTTCCAAATGGATTAAAAGTAGGGCAGATGCGCATGCCACTGGGTGTTGTAGGAATTATTTTTGAATCAAGACCAAATGTATGCATTGAAGTTGCTGCTTTAACAATCAAATCTGCTAATGGAGTAATTCTTCGCGGAGGATCTGATGCCATTCATTCAAATCTAGCACTAACCAGCCTAATTAGAAAGGGACTAAAAAAAGCGGGTTTACCTGAATCTGCAGTTGAGGTAGTTGAAGATACAGACCGGGAATCGGTAAAAGAGTTGCTCAAAATGAGGGATTATATAGATATTGTGATTCCCCGCGGAGGTTTGAATTTGATTCGTTTTGTTGAGGAGCACTCACTGATACCAGTGATCAGACATGACCAGGGCATATGCCATACCTATGTTGATGAATTTGCAGATGTTGATATGGCAGTTTCAATTGCATTTAATGCCAAAGTACAAAGGCCTGCTGTCTGTAATTCAATGGAAACTCTGCTTGTCCATCAGAAAATAGCAAAAGAATTTTTGCCTCAAATGAAGTCTGAATTTGATAAAGCCGGGGTTGAACTCAGAGGATGTGATAAAACAAGAGAAATACTGAAAGACATCAAACCCGCCACAGAAGAGGATTGGAGCACCGAATACCTTGACTTGATACTTTCGGTAAAAACAGTTACTTCAGTGGAGGAAGCGGTTGAACATATCAATACTTTTGGCTCGCATCATAGCGATGCCATAATAAGCGATAGCTACAAACGATCCATGCAGTTTCTTAACGAAGTAGATTCTGCTGCATGTTTTGTAAATGCATCAACCCGTTTTACAGATGGAAATGAATTTGGACTGGGAGCAGAAATGGGAATAAGTAACCAAAAACTTCATGTACGCGGACCAATGGGTCTCCGTGAATTAACATCAGCGAAATATATCATTTTCGGTGGTGGTCAAATAAGAGAATAGGATTGAATCACTTTAATTGTTTTAAAAGGAAAATTTTTGATATCTAATAGATGAAATTCATTTAATTTTAATTGCAGGATTTTTCATCTCGCACTTCACATGAATTGATTTTTTAGATTGTCTCCAATAAAAAGAAGAATTATGGACATATTAAAAACTTTGGATCAGTTTTCTATTGACGCATCACAAATCGATAAAGAATTATTTACTCGTTATAATGTAAAACGAGGATTAAGAAACCAGGATGGATCAGGTGTGCTGGTCGGTCTTACCAATATTGGAGATGTTGTAGGATATGAAAAGAAAGGAGAAAAGGTTGTCCCAACACATGGCAGGCTATATTATAGAGGAATCAGTGTAGCAGAACTGGTAAAAGGATTTCAGGGAGATAGTCGTCATGGCTTTGATGAAACTGTATATTTGCTTCTGGCTGGTAAGCTTCCAAATACCGAGGAATTACCGCAGTTTACTTCCTATCTGGCCGGTTTGCGTGACTTACCCCAGTATTTCACAAAAAACATGATTCTTTCATTACGAGGAAAGAACATTATGAATATGCTTGCCCGTTCAGTGTTGGTATTGTATACAATGGATGATTATGCAGAGGACAATTCTCATCTTACAGTACTTAAGCAATCATTGGATTTGATTGCAAAATTTCCTGTAATCACTGCTTATTCTTATTTTGGATTCAGACATTCATACCAGAGGAAATCTCTTATTATCCATCATCCTGACCCTTCATTAAGTACTGCTGAAAATTTCCTTTATATGCTTAAAGGTGAGAATTACAGCAAACTGGAAGCAGATATTCTCGATCTTAATCTTGTATTGCATGCAGAACATGGTGGGGGTAACAATTCTTCATTTACTGCCCGTGTTGTAAGTTCATCGGGGACTGATACTTATTCTGCTATTTCGGCTGCTTTGGGCTCATTAAAGGGATACCTTCATGGAGGAGCAAACCTGCAGGTAATGGAGATGATGAGAGATATTAAGAAGAATGTCAAGGACTGGAACGACAAAAAAGAAATATCTGAATATCTTTTGAAAATCTTAAGAGGACATGCAGGAGATGGTTCCGGAAAGATTTATGGTATTGGACATGCAATCTATACACTTTCTGATCCTCGGGCAGTACTTTTAAAGGAGAAAGCAAGAGAACTGGCTGAAGAAAAAGGAAAAATGGATGAATTTCAGTTGTATGTAAATATTGAAGAATTAGCTAATGAAGTTTTGGGAGCTTTTAAAGGGAGTGAATCGCCTAAGGTAGTCAGCGCAAATGTTGATTTTTATTCTGGATTTGTATACAGATGCATTGGTATTCCAAGAGAACTTTACACCCCTATTTTTGCTGTTTCAAGAATTGCCGGTTGGTGTGCGCACAGGCTTGAAGAAATTACTTTTGCTTCCAGAAGGATAATTCGTCCTGCCTATAAAAATATTTACGGAAGAGCAGATTATGAAGATTTGGAAGAGCGACGGTAATAATGTATATTTATACAAAATCAATTAATAAATATTAAATTTATTCTATTTATTCTTTTTGAAGAAGAATAAAAATGCTATCTTTGTTGACCCAATTGCACCCATTATGAAGAACTTTGATAAGAAATATTCAGCAAATAATAAAAATGACACTGCATGAGAATGGTGTCTGAATGATTATTTATAAGCCATTCTCTTTTTAAGAATGGCTTTTTTCATGATTATTCTTTTGAAAAATGTAAATATTTGAACCATGGCAAAAGGATTACCAAAAGCGCAGGGATTATACAATCCGGAAAACGAACATGACAATTGTGGTATTGGTTTTGTAACTCAGATTAAAGGAATCAAATCACATGACATTATTAGAAGAGGTCTAGAAGTTCTTGTTAATATGACTCATAGGGGAGCTGAAAGTGCTGATAATTTGTCAGGAGATGGGGCTGGAATTTTGATTCAACTCCCACATTCTTTTTATATTAGTAAGGGCATTAAAGTCCCATCAGAGGGCAAATATGGTTCTGGATTGGTATTCCTGCCCCAAAATCAAAAAAACAGGAAAGCCTGTGAGCAAATACTAATTGATACAGCTGTCTCAGAAGGTCTCGATATCATTGATTTTGTTGATGTAATAGTAGATAATTCTGTACTTGGGGAGATCTCAAAATCCTCTGAGCCTGTTATTCGTCAAATTTTTATTACTGGGAATATTGCAGAACAGGATGAACTGGAAAGAAAATTATTCATTACCCGTAAGCTTACAGAACGTCTGATAAGAGAATCTAATATAAAAGACAAAGAAGCTTTTTATATCCCAAGTTTATCATCAAAGGTATTTATATACAAAGGAATGTTTGTTCCTGATCAGGTCGGCAGATATTTCATTGATCTTAGAGATACTGCAATGAAAAGCGCTATTGCTCTAGTTCATTCAAGATTTTCTACGAATACTTTCCCTACCTGGAGCCTTGCTCAGCCATTCCGGTTTCTGGCTCATAATGGTGAAATCAATACAGTAAAGGGAAATCGCTTATGGATGTCAGCCAGGGAATCTATTTTGAATACTCAGCTTTTTGGAAATGACATTAAAAAATTATTTCCGATCATAGAACCTGAGATGAGCGATTCTGCTTCCTTGGATAATGCATTGGAGTTTCTTGTTTTAACAGGGAAAACTCTTCCCCAGGCTTTAAGCATGCTTATCCCTGAATCTTTTAACGATAAAAACCCAATACCTCCCAGCTTAAAAGCATATTATGAATACCAGTCAACTCTAATGGAACCCTGGGATGGTCCTGCTTCCATTATCTTTAGTGACGGAAGGTATATTGGAGGAACTTTAGACAGAAATGGACTTCGCCCATCAAGATATATCATAACCAAAGACGATATGATCGTTATGGGTTCTGAGGTTGGTGTACAAATTTTTCCAGCAGAAAATATACGCGAAAAAGGAAGATTGCGGCCGGGGAAAATTCTTTTGGTAGATACCAAAATGGGAATAATTATTCCTGATGAGGAAGTGAAAAGGCAACTTACTGAGAGAAACCCATATGCCCAATGGTTGGCTGAAACAAGGATTGACCTCGATGACATTAAGGTGAGAAAAAGAGTACCTACTACTCTTGGAGAAGATTTTCAGAAATACCTGCAAACGTTTGGTTATAATAAAGAAGATATTGAAGTTTTAATAAGGCCTATGTCAAACACCGGTCAGGAGCCCATTCATTCAATGGGAAACGATACTCCTCTGGCCCTATTTTCAGAGAAACCACAGCGGGTATTCAATTATTTCAAGCAATTGTTTGCTCAGGTAACAAATCCGGCTATTGATCCGATCAGGGAAGGGCTTGTTATGGCACTTACCAATTACATTGGTTCGGCATCAAAAAATATGCTGGTTGAATCCCCTCTTCATTGCAAATTAATTAAATACAAAACACCTCTGGTTTCGAACACGAATCTGAATAAACTTCGAAATTTGCGGGAAGAACATTTCTCACACATCGATATCCCCATTCTGTTTTCTGCCAATGGAAAAGGAAGCGGAAAAGCTCTTGAGATGGCACTGGAAGAGATTTGTCTAAAGGCCGAAAAAGCTGTTGACAATGGAGAGAACTTCATTATATTGACTGATAGAGGGATTACAAAAGATTTAGCTCCGATTCCTTCTCTTTTGGCAACTTCTGCTGTTCATCACCATTTGATCCGAACAAAGAAGAGAACACAGGTTGCTTTAGTACTTGAAACCGCTGAAGCACGTGAAATAAATCATTTTGCCCTTCTTATAGCTTATGGAGCAAGCATGATAAATCCGTATGTTGCATATGCAATTATTGAAGATCAATGTTTATCAGGCAAAATAGAAATTGATTATATAATTGCCCGTGAAAATTATATTAAAGCTGTAAATAAGGGATTATTGAAAATTATGTCGAAAATGGGAATTTCGACACTTCGAAGTTATCATGGAGTTCAAATGTTTGAAGCTCTAGGATTGGATAAAAAGTTCGTCGATAAATATTTTAATGGAACCGATTCCCGTATCGGAGGACTTGGGCTCAATGAGATTGCCAAAGAAACCCTGATAAGTCATTCAATGGCATTTTCTGAAGAATCCAACGCTAAACAGGCAATTCAAACAGCCGGCATATACCATTATCGTATTAATGGGGAAAAACATGGATGGAATCCTGATACTATTGGCTTATTGCAATGGGCAACCCGTACAAATAATTATAAAAAATTCAAGGAATTTACCGGCATTGTTGATCTTCAGAACAGGAAACCAATGTTTCTCAGAGGATGTGTGAATTTTAAAAAGGGAACTTCAATTCCAATAGAAGAAGTAGAATCGGTTGAAGCGATCATGCATCGGTTTGTTACAGGGGCTATGTCCTTTGGATCTATTAGCAAGGAAGCCCATGAAGCATTGGCAATTGCTATGAATAAAATTGGTGGTAAAAGCAATACAGGTGAAGGTGGAGAAGATCCTGAAAGGTTTAAACGACGCGAAGATGGAACACTTGCAAGAAGCGCCATCAAACAGGTAGCATCCGGCCGGTTTGGAGTAACAACAAACTATCTTGTTAATGCTGACGAAATTCAGATCAAAGTGGCACAGGGAGCAAAACCGGGTGAGGGAGGTCAATTACCGGGTCATAAGGTGGATAAAATTATTGGAAAAATCAGAAACAGTACTCCTGGTATAACATTAATATCTCCTCCTCCACATCATGACATCTATTCTATTGAAGATCTTGCCCAGTTGATTTTTGATTTGAAATGCACAAATCCAACTGCAAAAATCAATGTGAAACTTGTTGCAGAGAAAGGAGTTGGAACAATTGCCGCAGGTGTTGCAAAGGCTTATGCCGACAGCATTACAATAAGTGGTACAGAAGGAGGAACAGGAGCTAGTCCTGCTAGTTCTATTAAGCACGCCGGATTGCCAATGGAATTGGGAATTTCAGAGGTACAGCAAACACTTGTTATTAATAACCTACGCGACAGGGTGAGGCTTCAGACAGATGGTCAGATAAAAACGGGGAAAGATGTTGTTTATGCGGGCATGTTGGGAGCAGAAGAATTTGGATTTGCAACTACTGCTTTGATTATATTGGGTTGTATCATGATGCGTAAATGCCATTTGAACACATGTCCGGTTGGAGTAGCTACTCAGGATCCCGAATTAAGGAAGAGGTTTATCGGGAAATCGGAATATATTATTAACTATTTTCATTTTGTAGCCCAGGAGATAAGGGAAATACTTGCTGAACTTGGATTTAGAAAGTTTGAAGATATTGTTGGCCGAACTGATCTCATGGAGATGCGCTCAGACATTGATCACTGGAAAGCAAAAACGGTAGATTTGTCTAAAATTTTGTATCGTCCTGACGAGTCTGGGATACATGCTACTCACTGTGTATGTTTGCAAAAACATAAGATTGATGAGATTTTGGATCATGAACTCATCAAAAAGGCAAATAAGGGCATTAAGGCAAAACAAAAAATATGGATTTCTTCAGAAATTCAAAATACCGACAGAACTGTGGGAGCTATGCTATCTGGTGAAATTACCAAGCTATATGGTGAAAATGGATTGCCGAACAATACCATTACTTGTAAATTTTATGGTTCTGCTGGTCAAAGCTTTGGTGCCTTCCTTGTAAAAGGAGTAAGCTTTTTTCTCGAAGGAGATGCGAATGACTATCTGGGGAAAGGTCTTTCAGGTGGAAGAATAGTTGTTGTTCCTCCCACCGGATCAGACTTTAAACCCGAAGAAAACATTATCATCGGCAACACAGTATTGTATGGTGCAACGGATGGAGAAGCCTACATCAGAGGCGTAGCCGGAGAAAGATTTTGTGTAAGAAATAGTGGTGCCAAAGCTGTGATTGAGGGTGTTGGAGATCATTGTTGCGAATACATGACTGGTGGGCGAACTGTTGTGCTTGGTAAGACAGGAAGAAATTTTGCAGCCGGTATGAGTGGCGGAATTGCATATGTACTTAATGAGGATGGGGATTTTGATTATTTCTGTAATAAAGGAATGGTTGAATTGAGTAGTGTATCAAACAGGGATGATGAAACAGAACTACAGGCCATGATTAGCAATCATTTCAATTATACAAGGAGTGCGCTTGCTGAAAAAATTCTTGTCGATTGGGATGTATATCTGCCAAAATTTGTAAAGGTTATTCCATTCGAATACAAGAAAATACTGGAAGAAGAGAAACTGGAGAAAATAAAAAGTCAGATAGAAACAACTGAGGACGAACCTCATTTTCAATACTAGTCAGAACTATACATTAAAATCTTTCAAAAGGAATTACAATTATGGGAAACCCGAAAGGATTTATGACAATAGGCCGTAAACCGGCTGGTTATCGCCCTCATCACGAAAGGATTAAAGATTATAGTGAAGTTGAGCAGACACTTGACGAAAAGGACAGAAAGGAACAGGCATCACGATGCATGGATTGCGGAGTACCTTTTTGTCAATGGGGTTGTCCGGTGATGAATAACATGCCTGAATGGCAGGATGCAATTTATAAAGGAGATTGGCAGGGAGCTATTGATGGCTTGCATGTCACCAACAATTTTCCGGAATTTACTGGCCGTGTTTGTCCTGCTCCATGCGAGCATGCATGTACACTAAATGTTCATGAAGAACCCGTAACCATTCGTGAAAATGAATGTGCTGCTTCTGATAGGGCATTTAGCATGGGATTGATTAAGCCAAAACCACCGAAATCCAGATCAGACAAGAAAGTAGCTGTAATCGGTTCTGGTCCTGCAGGCTTGGCTTGTGGAGATCTTTTGAATAAGTGGGGACATAACGTAACCATATTTGAAAAAGATGAAGCAGTAGGCGGTCTTCTTCGATTTGGTATACCTGATTTTAAGCTGAATAAGAGTGTTATTGACCGACGCTTGGATATTCTTTCTGAGGAAGGATTGAAGATAAAAACCAATTGCAATGTGGGGATTGATATAAAAGGGGAGAAATTGTTAAACGATTTTGATTCTGTAGTATTGGCTATTGGGGCTATGAAACCCCGTGACCTTAATGTGGAAGGAAGAGATCTGAAAGGAGTTCATTTCGCAATGGATTTTCTTACTCAGCAGAATCGTGTTGTTGCCGGAACAGAAATAAAAGAACAGAACAGGATACTTGCTACAGGCAAAAACGTACTGGTTATTGGAGGCGGTGATACAGGAAGTGATTGTGTAGGGACTTCTATCCGACAAGGGGCAAGCAGTGTAACACAAATAGAGATATTGCCAAAACCTCCTGAAAAACGTATAGATGATAATCCATGGCCTTACTGGGCAAATACTTTACGAACGTCTTCTTCTCATGCGGAAGGCTGTGAAAGAGGCTGGAGTTTAAATACTACTAAAATCATTGGGGATAAGGATGGCATTGTAAAAGCTGTAGAGGTAGTTGAAGTTGAGTGGAAGAAAGAAGATGGGAATTATAAAATGATTGAAAAACCCAAAACAAAAAGGACTATTAAGGCTGAATTGGTGCTGTTATCCATGGGATTTGTTCATTGCGTTCATGAAGGTTTGGCTAAGGAATTAAAACTTGAGTTGGATGAGCGAGGAAACATAAAAACGGATACAACATCTAAAACCAGCCAGGCGAAAGTCTTTGCTGCCGGTGATGCCGTGTCTGGCGCAAGTTTGGTTGTAAGAGCCATTTCTGCAGGACGTAAGGCAGCAGAAAATGTTTATAATTTTTTGGAAGTATAAAGGCAATAAATCTGATAATTCTACCGGAGCACTGAATGTTACTCCGGTTTTTATGTTTATGGATGAAAACAAATTTCATGTTCATCCGTATATTAATATTTAATTTCATTACTAACTAAACCAATTGTATAATGATTAAGAAGCTTTTTCTTTTAGCTTGTATTCTAAGCCTTTCTTTTTTTACAAATGCACAGGTATTCAATACCGCAGGAACTTTGAAGCCTGGTAAATTCAGTGCCGGTTTCGAGCCCGGAGTTTATGTAAACGGAAGCACACGTTTTAATTTATTTCTTCATGGAGGTGTCGGAATTGTTAAAAATCTTGATTTTGCCCTTAAGCTGGGGATTGCTGAGCCGAACATTTATTTTGGAGGAGATATTGAGTATGCCTTTGCTAAGTTTTTCTCATTATCAGCCGGAGCACATACATTTGGAAATTTTGCATTGGATGCTACAGCACTTTTTACATTTGATCTGGGAAGTACAGTTAATTTGTATACCGGACTCGACAATGACATCATTTTTGCTGAAAATGAAACCATAGTGCCACTTTGGATACCTATAGGAATTGAAGTACCCATAAAAAGTTATATGCTTTTTCTTTTTGAAACGGAGATAAATGTTACTGATAATGCGAGTCATTATATTGGGGGCGGATTAAATTTCCTATTTTAGGCTGAGGATATTGTTATTGGCAAGGAAACAAGTGGATTGTATTTCAATTTCAAAGAGCTTTTTAGACTTAACTTATAAAAATGAAAATAAAAGAAATAACTGTAAGCTCATGAATAGGATTATATTTTTTGGCCATAAAGCATAGCGAAAAAATGATAGAAATTACCTTTTTTATGTAGGCCTTTGAAATTGAAAATAACTGCTGAACTAATAATACTGATAATTAAAAACATCTGTATGAGTTGAATAGCCCCTTATAGGATTTTTGTAAGATGATGTCCTGGTTCTTTTTACAGGATAGCCCATTTCATTATACTCGAAAACCATATCTTCAATTATCTGTACATCCACAACGGTTCCATCATAATTCGCCTTTTCGTATCTTGTACGCTTAATGACATTATTTTTTGAAGAGTATTGAGCGCTCTTGAAAGGCAGGTTATACTGATAAAAAAAATTGTCTTTGGCATCATATTCAAATTGATCTGTATAAATCAAACTATCAGATGCTTTGTATAGTTTTTCTTCAATAATATTACCATCTGAGTTCATAATAAATGTTGTATACTCATATAAGGAATCTCCGGAATATGCATATTCTTTAATTAACTGGTTATTGTTATTGTATTCATAGCTATATTGAGGGGTTTCTAAGAGCAAACCGGATTCATTATAGGTATAGTTCTCTTTAGCAGGAAAGGGTGGGGAAGCCACTCCTGAAAAAGCAACTTCAACATTGGCACCAATAATTATGTCGTTTTCGTATACAAATTCATATTTTGAAGCCCCTAACTTGTTCCAATTAATTTTAGTAATTTTTGATTTATCCTCACAGTCGCAATAATACTTTTCGAACACAGAATATTCATCTGAAACTTCAATAAGGAGGCAATCTCCTTTTTCTTTGGTTTCTTTACTGCATGAAGTTATGAATAATAACCCTGTTACTATAGCCATACTAAAATGCAGATTAAAATGCATTCTAAATATCATTTTGATTCTATTTTTAATTAATATTATTATTAGTAGTACAGATGGCTATTCATTAAGAAAGGTTGCGTTATGGCTGATCAATTTTGAAGATGACTATTTTTGGTCCCGTTGGTTTGCCAATTAAATCTTACTATTATATCTGCAATCCCTTTATAGCCCTGCTGTATGAACGTTGGGTAGAACATAATATCCATTCTGAACAAAATGCAATCAAAATTGCATATTTAAAAAACTAAAAGTATTTTGCAGCGCATTAAAAAGTGCGTCTCATGAAATTACTCCTTCTTGCACTGGCTCCTGTATTTATTATAGCATTGTATGTTTATTATCGCGATAAATATGAGAGAGAGCCAATTTGGCTTTTGCTGAAGGCGCTTGCAGCTGGTTGTTTGATAACTGTACCTGTAATTATTATTGAGAGGTTTTTATCAAATCAGATGCCTGAACTTTCCAACACCGGGACTGCATTTTACAACGCCTTTCTTGTTGCAGGCTTTACAGAGGAATTATTTAAATACTTGGCCTTCATATTCCTTATCTGGACCAATACGAATTTCAACGAGAAGTTTGATGGTATTGTGTATGCTGTTTTTATATCATTAGGTTTTGCAGGTATAGAAAATATACTTTATGTTTTTCATCATGGAGAGTTTGTGGGATATACGCGTATGGTAATTTCAGTGCCTGCACATGCTCTGTTTGGAATAACTATGGGTTATTACCTGGGATTGGCAAAATTTTATAAAAAGAACAGAGGCATTCATTTATTTCGCTCTTTTGTATATCCGGTTGTATTGCATGGCATTTTTGATTTTATACTTATGCTTGGCAATTATAAACTACTCATGGTTTTTATTCCATTTGTATTCTTTCTTTACATCGATGGTTTTCGCAGGATGAAAGACCTTTCAAGAAGGTCGGTTTTTAGGCGATAAGCATGTTCTGGGATATAAGTTTAGTTTATTTAAGATTTAATTAATATAAAGCATATTAATTATTTGGTAATTAAACTATTAATAAATTTTATTTATTTCTAATCCTGTTATATAATATTCAATATAAAGCTTTTTAACTTTTGTATAAAGATGCTACCCGCTTAAGTTATTCTCTTACAAGAATCGCGGAATTCACTTTTTCTTTTATGTCAGGAGCAGAATTAAAGTTATTTTAACCTCAAAGTATATTGAGAATGAATTTCAAATAAGTCTGATCTAAATTTAACGAAATGATAGATTTATCTACAAATTACCTGGGATTGGAGTTAAGAAATCCCATAATAGTTGGAAGTTGTAGCCTCACTTCAAATCTTGAAGACATCGTGAAGCTTGAGCAATATGGAGCTGGAGCTATTGTTTTAAAATCAATTTTTGAAGAGGAAATACTAAATCAGACAAATGTCATCACGAAAAAAAGGACGCAAAATCAGCGTCCCGAAAAAAATGTTTCTGAAACGCTTGATTATATTGATTCTCATTCCAATGAAAAGAAAATAGACAATTACCTTCAATTGATAAGATCAATTAAAAAAAAGACTTCAATACCCATTATTGCAAGTATAAATTGCTTAACTGATAGAGAATGGATTGCTTTTATCACAAATATTGAAGAGGCAGGTGCAGATGCGATTGAGTTAAATATTTTTTTGAGTCCAATGGCTTGTGACGAACTGGAACATGAAAAAACCATCAAAAAGATTGTTGGTAAAGTATTAAAATTTGTTTCAATTCCTGTGTCTGTAAAATTAGGGGAATGCTATACAAATTTGTTAAACACTATTTTAAATATTTCAGAAACAGGCATTTCTGGTATGGTATTATTCAATAAATTTTATTCGCCTGATATTGATATCTACAATTTTAATATTGTACCAGGAAGAATGCAAAGTTGTGAGTATGATTATATTCATTCATTGCGATGGATTGCTTTCTTGTCAGATAAGGTAAAATGCAGTTTGGCAGCTTCAACCGGAATTCATCATGGAAATACCATTATTAAGCAAATTCTTGCTGGTGCAGACGCTGTTCAGGTAGCCTCCTCGCTTTACTTAAACGGTAAAAAGCATTTAGAACAAATGCTTACTGAAATAGAAGAATGGATGTTTGATAAAGGAATATTCTCAGTTAAGCAGTTCAAAGGGAAAGCAAGTTATAAGGATAACACGGATCCAGCTGTTTATGAAAGGATTCAATTCATGAAGCAATATGGCAGAATTGGTTGAGGAGCATTTCAATCATACATCGGGGCAGAGAATTTCTGATATTGAAGAATACTCCAAAACTTCATTCTTGAAATGGTCATCGGTTTTAAATTCTCAATTCCATTATATAATATAGCATCATCATAACACATTCCAGTGCATGCTCCGCATTCAGTAAACCAGGCAGGGTTAATCTGAAAATATTCATTCAGGTCAACAATTGCGCCATTCATGCAAACTTGATAACAATTACTGCATTTTGAACATTTTTCTGCAATTATTTGATATGCCATTACAATAAATTTATGATATATCGAAATAATAGTATATTTACGTAATAAAATACAACGTAAACGTTATAAAGTAAATATATGATTTTTAAAGCAGAATGGTAAATAAATACGATCAAATACAGCAACTTATAGGCTTTTGGCAGGAATTTGAGAAATCAACTATAAGACCTGACCTTTCTAAGTTTGGAGATTGGCTGAAGAATCATTTTCGTAAAGAAAGTAATTTATTAAATATAGAAAAGGTAGAAGCAAGATATTCTGATGAGGAGTACATTATTGAAGAAATAGCGGCTGTACCAATTAAACATCAAATTATAAGCTTGTTTTCGCGACTTGCCAGGATGCAGGATTTTTATGCAAAAAAGTTTTTTGATGGTCTTCCAATTAATAGTCTTCTTGAATTCAACTTTCTTTTTTCTATTAATAAAAATATCTCCCTGAAAAAGAAAGAAATTATAGGATTGCATCTGGTTGAATATTCTACAGGTATTGATATCTTAAAAAGATTAATCAAACTGCAACTCGTCATGGAATCGAGGGATGAGCTTGACAAACGCAGTAAGAGATTAAAAGTGACTTCGGAAGGGAAGAAAGTACTTATTGAGGCTTTAATACGAATGAACAAAATCAATGATTTGTTTTTTATTGAATTTTCTGATCAGGATTTAGAACCCTTATTGCCCATTCTCAATTTACTTGATAATCATCACAATAAATTGTTCAGTAGTTCAGGTTCTAATTCTAGTTTTAATTTACTTCAGATCTTAGAATCGATAGATAAGATCAAATAGTTTATAAATACCTATATGAATAAGGACATATCAAAAAATATAGATTTTAAATTATATGCAATAAATAATATTGTAAAACTTCTGCATGAAGGAAAATCTTTTGAATTAACAATACAAAATATTTGCAATATAATACAACAGGCCTATGTTCATCCTGAGTATGTATCGGTAAAAATCAGCATTGATGAAACTCAGTTTTTAAGTAATAACTTTTTTGAATCACAATGGTTTGAGAGACGAACATTTGAAACACCAGGTAAGAATCTATGTTCACTTGAGATCTATTTTTCACGAGAATTAATTGAGCATGCAGAGAAGAATTTTATCTTAAAGGATGATAGTTTTTTAGACAATTTGGCAACTCTTCTGATTGGGTCAATTTCCAGATTTCATCTGGAAAAACTTTTGTATGAGAATACAGAAAGAATCAAAGAACTGAAAGGAATAACCCGCACTACTGACATCTTAAACAAAGGAGAAACATTAGAAGAATCTCTTCAGAGAATATGTGCTTTTCTGCCCGAAGCCTGGCAATATCCTGAGTACACAGTAGCAAGAGTTGTTTATGATGATAAGATTTTTAAAAGCAAAAAGTTTAAAGAAACTCCCTGGGTACAAAAGCAATTTTTTGAAACACCGGATAATAAAAAGGGAGCTATTGAGATCTATTACCTAAAGGAATTTCCTTCTTCATTTGAAGGGCCATTTTTGCAGGAAGAACGAAACCTTATAGATAATCTTGCAGCAATTATTTCAGGAACAGTTTCAAAAAAATCATTGCAGGATTTACTGATACAGAATACAGAGCGTCTTAAAGAATTAAAGGGAATTAATCAGACATCCCTTATTCTGAAGCAAAGTCAATCTATTGAAGAATCCCTGGAGATAATTTGTTCTATCTTACCCGAGGCATGGCAATATCCTGAATTTACGGCAATAAGAATATGTTACGATAGCAAAGTGTTTGTAAGCAAAAATTTTAGAGAAACAAGGTGGGTACAAAAGCAAGAATTTGAAACAGCAGGAAATAAAAAAGTAAGTATTGAAATAGTTTATTTGAAAGCTTTTCCAAAAGCCGATGAGGGTCCTTTTTTGAAAGAAGAACGAAATTTACTGATCAATATTTCTAATCTAATTGCAGGCTCAGCTACACGCGAAGTATTAGACAAGCTGTTAAATCAAAATAGGGAGCGTGTGAAAGAGCTTAAGGCCATCAATTCTACTTCTCAAATAATTGCCGAAGGCAGAATAGTAGATGAAACGCTTCAAAAAATTTGCAATATACTTCCAAAATCATGGCAATATCCAAATTCCACTGTTGTAAGAATTGTTTTCGAAGGAGAAGTTTACACCAGTAAAAATTTTACCGACACAATTTGGAGTCAGAAAGAAAACTTTGTTACCATAGATAATAAAAAAGGAACTATCGAAGTATTTTATCTGAAAGAGTTTCCAAAGGAATATGAAGGCCCATTTCTAAAAGAGGAAAGAAATCTGTTAATTAATATTAGCAAATTAATCAGTGGTTATTTAAATGATTATAAAGGAAGAGAGATATTCAGAAAAAATATATCAGGGATTAAAGAAAAAAATAAACCTGCAGAGTATAGAGACTCCCTGGTTAAAAATAAACAGCCATTACAACTGTTTTTTAACAAACAAATAATCGATAAGTACATATATCTTGATATGATGAAGTATAAGGTCAAAGAGATACTCTTTGTTGCCACTTTATACGATGCGTTTATCCTTCAAACAGAGGATGGTTTTTTTGAGCAATTCATGGGAGAAATTTACCAGTACAGTCTTTTTTCGCTGCCTCGAATCACCGGAGTTACCACTTCAGAAGAGGCACTGGAATTATTAAATACTGCCCACTTCGATCTCGTCATTCTAATGGTGGGGATTGATAAAGAAATGCCTCTCATATTGAGCAAAAAAATAAAGCAAAATCATCCCAGCCTCTTAGTATACTTGTTGCTAAACCAGAAAAGTAATATTCAGTATTTTGAGGATTTGGTTCCTTTAGAAAAATCGATTGATAAGCTTTTTATATGGAGCGGAAACTCTCAAATTTTCTTCTCGATCGTAAAGTCTATTGAAGATAAAGTAAACGTTGATAATGACACAAAAACAGGATTGGTACGCGTAATTCTTCTTGTGGAAGATTCTGCACAGTACTATTCAAAGTACCTGCAAATGCTCTATTCGATAGTATTTGGTCATGTACAGCAGCTGCTTCCTGAAGCAGAAAAGAATGAGTTGGATAAAATAGCGAAGATGAGATCGCGGCCTAAAATTCTTCTTGCACGAAATTATGAGGATGCGCTATATATCTTCAATAAATACAAAGATTTCATTCTATGCGTAATCTCAGATGTTGAATTTGAAAAGGAAGGGAAACAGGATAAAAAAGCAGGCATAAAATTCATCAATTATGTTAAGACACATATATTAAATCTCCCTATTGTATTGCAGTCATCCGAAGACAAGAATAAAAAAATTGCAAATGAACTGGATGTTTGGTTTTTAAATAAGAACTCTGAAACCTTATTGAATGATTTGAAAAAATTTCTTATCCAATATTTAGGTTTTGGAGATTTTATTTTCAGAGACAGTAAGGGAAAATCTATTGCTGTTGCCAGATCCCTTAGAGAATTTGAAACCCTGCTGAATGAAGTACCTGATGAGTCATTTTATTTGCATGCCCGAGAAAATCAGTTTTCCTTATGGCTAATGCTTCGTGGTGAGATTCAACTGGCTCGAACACTTAATCCTTTAAGAATAGGCGATTTCAATGACGTTAAAGAATCAAGGAAATTTTTTGTAGAAGCATTCGCAAAATACAAAGAAGAAAAAAAGAAAGGAAAAGTACTGAATTTTGATGAAACCGCTACACTCGATGAAAAAAATATTGTGGCCTTTTCAGGAGGCTCATTTGGAGGAAAAGGAAGAGGGTTGGCTTTTATTAATACATTAATTAATAATTATGATTTTTCGAAGTTAACAGGTAAAATGAATATCCGTGCTCCAAAAACAGTAATTGTCGGGACAGATGAATTTGAAGATTTTCTGGATAAAAATAAGCTTTATGATTCAACTATTTCTAATGAATATACTTACGAAGAGATAAAAAAACGTTTTGTTGCCGGACATCTTTCAAAAAGCCTCATCGAAAAATTGGAATTTTTTATTGACCAGATTGAAAACCCAATTGCAGTGCGCTCCTCAAGTCTTCTTGAAGATTCTATTTCACAACCTTTTGCAGGAGTTTTTGATACATACATTCTCCCCAATGATCCTAAAAATAGAAAACACACTCTTAAAAATCTTATAGAAGCCATTAAACTGGTTTATGCGTCTATTTATTCTGATGATGCGCGTACATATTTTAAAGCCATTCATCACAAGATAGAGGAAGAGAAAATGGCAGTTGTATTGCAGGAGTTAGTTGGAACAAAATATGGCGATTTTTATTATCCACATATAAGCGGAATTGCCCAGTCATACAATTATTATACTGTTGCACATATGAATCCTGAGGAAGGCTTTGCGGTTATTGCATTAGGACTAGGCACCTATGTTGTTGGAGGAAGCAAATCTTACCGTTTTGCACCGAAATATCCTAAAGTTGAAATGTATACAACGAAAGATCTTTTATGCAGTTCTCAGCTACAATTCTATGCATTGAACCTTGGGAAAAAAGAAATTGACTATGTCAGGGAAGGAGAACTTGCATCACTGTCCTTGTTAGATATTGCTGAGGCTGAAAAGCATGGTTCTCTAAAGCATTGTGCGTCGGTTTTTAATGCTGCAAATGACAGAATGGAATCGGGACTGAATAGAGCAGGGCCAAGAATTTTGAATTTTTCTGACATACTAATGTATAATTACATTCCTCTTGCAGAGACTATTGAGGTTATGCTAGATACAATAAAGGAGGCTATTGGTTCACCGGTTGAAATAGAGTTTGCTGTCGATCTTAACCAGTCAATTAACAAATTACCATCATTCTATCTGCTTCAGGTAAAACCTCTGGTTGGCAGTCAACAAAGCAACAATATTGATTTTAGCAATCTGGATAAATCAAAAATGATTCTTTATACGGAATCAAGTTTAGGCAATGGAGAAATAAATCAAATTCAAGATGTTATCTATATAGATATTGTCGAATTTGACAAAATGAAAACCTATGAAATGGTACAAGAAATAGAATTTTTAAATAGAAAGATGAGTGAACAAAATAGACAATATATATTGATTGGACCTGGAAGATGGGGCACACGCGATAGATTTCTGGGGATTCCTGTTAACTGGGCTCAAATTTCAAACGCAAAAGTCATTGTAGAAATAAGTCTGGCAAATTTCCCACTTGATTCATCTTTGGGATCGCACTTTTTCCATAATGTTACTTCAATGAACATTGGATATTTTTCAGTATTGGATTCATCGCGAACAGATTTCATGAAATGGGACGAACTGGATAAACAAAAATCCATAAACAGAACAAAATATTTCAGGCACATCAGATTTAATAAACCTTTATCTGTATTGATGAATGGAAAAACTAAGAAGGCAGCTATCCTTTATAATACCTGATCAAAATGAATGAAATCAAAATTGGAATATTTGATGAACATAAACTGGTACAGGAAGGGCTTTGTATTTTACTGGCTGACGTTAATGATATTGAAGTTGTAATGACTGCAACAACAAGATCTCAATTGACCGAAACCTTGAGCTCAACTGTTATACATGTTTTGATTGTAAACTTACATTCAGTCAATACACCCATACTCAATCAATTGATGCAGATTAACATCATTTCTCCAAAAGTTAAAATTCTTATTATTTCAGCTAATAATGAAGAAGATGTTATTCTAAAAACAATAAAATCGGGTGCAAAAGGTTTTCTCGCCAAAGACACAGGCAAGAAAGAGTTGATAGAAGCAATCTATGCTTTACGTAATGGACATGATTATTATAGTAATTCAATAACACATTTGCTTTTGAATAAATATATATCTAAACTACAGAGTAATAAGGTAGAAAATGGCAGCAATAATTTGAGTACACGGGAAATTGAAATAGTAAAACTCTGGGGAGAGAGTCATACCAATAATGAAATAGCCGATAAATTATTTATAAGTGTTAGAACAGTAGAATCACATAAAAATCATATCATGCAAAAACTGAATCTTAAAACTTCAGTTGACCTTGTTAAGTTTGCTATCAAGAACAATATTATTGAGATATAAAACAGTAAGAATTTCTCGGAATATTATACGTAAAACACGGAAATCCACTATAGAATAATATCAGATACTTAAAAGTTAGTTACATTAAACCCATAAATAGGAAAGCCTGTCAGTTTTGAAAACAAATTAATCCATGTGATCAAAAATATGGCGCTTTCCTATTTTTTAGTAGCATAATATTTCCATTTAATAAAATGTAATACTATGAGTGATATTTTAAATATTCAAGTGAATGAATTTATGGCAAAACTTATAGCCAGAAATCCCGGAGAAACAGAATTTCATCAGGCAGTACAAGAAGTTGTAGAATCTTTATTGCCTTTTATTGAAGAAAATCCAAAATACAAATATGCAAAAATATTGGAAAGAATAACTGAGCCGGAAAGAGTACTAATGTTTAGGGTCCCATGGCTTGATGATGATGGAGAAATTCAGGTAAACAGAGGATTTCGAATTGAAATGAATAGTGCAATTGGCCCTTATAAGGGAGGATTACGTTTTCACCCTACAGTCAATCTTGGCATTTTGAAATTTCTGGCTTTTGAACAGGTTTTCAAGAATAGTCTTACATCATTGCCAATGGGTGGAGGGAAGGGAGGATCAGATTTTGATCCCAAAGGAAAATCAGACAATGAAATTATGAAGTTTTGCCAGAGTTTTATGACTGAACTTCAGCGTCATATAGGACAAGATACAGACATCCCTGCTGGAGATATTGGAGTTGGAGGAAGAGAAATCGGATATCTATTTGGACAATACAAGAGAATTAATAATGAGTTTACAGGAGTTTTGACTGGTAAAGGGCTGGAGTGGGGAGGAAGTCTTATTCGACCTGAAGCAACAGGATATGGTGCAGTATACTTTGCAGAACAAATGCTCAAAACAAGGAATGAAGAAATAGAAGGCAAAGTTGCAGTTGTATCAGGCTCTGGCAATGTTGCTCAATATACAATTGAAAAATTATTGCAGTTTGGAGGTAAAGCAGTAACATTGTCAGATTCCGGAGGGTTTATTTATGATCCGGACGGCATTACAATGGAAAAGCTTCAATATGTTATGGAATTAAAGAATATTAAAAGGGGAAGGATTAAAGAGTATGCCGATATGTATAAGGTAAAATATGTTGAGGGGCAAAGACCATGGGGTGTGAAATGCGATCTTGCATTTCCAAGTGCTACCCAAAATGAAATAAATACAGACGATGCAAAACAACTCGTAAAAAATGGTTGTTTTGTTGTATCAGAAGGAGCAAACATGCCATCAACACCCGAAGCGGTTGAAGTATTTTTAGGTGCAAAGATACTGTATGGCCCGGGCAAGGCAGCAAATGCTGGTGGTGTTGCTACTTCAGGACTTGAAATGACTCAAAATTCTATGCGGCTGCCATGGACAAGAGAAGAAGTTGATAACAGGCTGAAGCAGATCATGAAGAACATACACGAAACATGTGAACAATATGGCAAGGATTCTTCAGGATTTATTAATTACGTAAATGGAGCAAACATTGGAGGCTTCATTAAAGTTGCCGATGCAATGATGGCTCAGGGACTTGTTTAAAAATGTAATTTTCCATACTATCTGAACATTTTTCTTTATGCCTGTTCCTACCTTAAGGAACGGGCATTTTTTATGATTGATTCATACTCTTTATATCGTCTAGATTCTTCTTCATCACTTCTAATTCAATTGCTAAAAGAAAGTTAAAAGTTTTGATTTCTTGAAATATATTATACCTTAGCCAAAAATATGACCGTCAGTCATAATAAAAATAACAGTCAATTATGAGCATTTCTGAAAGAAAAGAGCGGGAGAAATTACAACGCAGAGAAGACATTTTGGATGCAGCTGAAAAAATATTTTTTACTAAAGGGATCCATAATTCTACAATGGACGATGTTGCCGAAGAAGCTGAATTGAGCAAAGGGACACTGTACCTATATTTTAAAAGCAAAGAAGAAATTCACTGGGAAATTACGCAGCGACACTTTAGGAAGGTTAGCCTTCAAATGGAGGAAGCTATGGATGACAACAATACTCCTATTGAGAATTTGTTGGTAATGGCCAGGGTTTTCGTTGATCATATTGAAGAAGAACATGAGGCTGCACAATCTATTTTCTTTTTTCAGGCCTGTGATATTTCAAATCTGAATCTTGATAAGGAACAAATAAACAAAGCATTTCTAACTGATTCGCCCATACATCTTGTTACCAAATATGTTCAACAGGGAATGGAGCAAGGTATAATCCGAAACGATATATCGGTGAACGCTTTAAGCAGTACTCTTTGGGCACAGCTATTGGGTGTTTTGCAAATCATTACTGCTGAAAGAGATTTTTTCGAACTTTTACAAGTAAGCAAAGAGGATATTATTGAGAGCCATATAAAAATAGCCCTAAACGGAATAACAAAGCAATGAAAAAGTACAAAAGCATAATTTTTAGTTTGCTGTTAGGCACTTATTTAAGCGTCAACGCGCAGGATCAATACCTGGAGGCCTATATTCAGGAAGGTCTGGAAAGCAATCTTTCTTTGCAAAAGATTGAGGCAGACTATTCAAAAAGTCTTCAATCTTTACGTTCTGCAAGGGGTTTGTTTTTCCCTGATTTGAGTTTGAATGCCAGGTACACTATCGCAGAAGGAGGAAGAACAATTCCTGTTGGAGAAATGCTTAATCCGGTTTATATGACCTTGAATGATATGCTCCAGGATAATGTTTTCCCCATGCTGGAAGATGATTATTATTTTTACCGTCCAAAAGAGCAGGAAACCAAGCTTAGTGTGGTGCAGCCAGTTTACAATCCGAAAGTCATTTACAATTACCAGATTAAAAAGGAACAAACTCAGATTGAAACTGCAAATGTTTTCATTTACAAGAGAGAATTGGTAAAAGAAATCAAATCGGCTTATTATGGTTATCTGATGACCATTTACCTCTTGAAACTGGTTGATGAAACGGATGTTCTTCTAAAGGAAAATCTGCGGGTTTCAAAAAGTTTGTATGAGAACGACAAGGTGACAAAAGATGTGGTTTATCGATCTGAAGCAGAATTACAAAATGTAAATCTAGGAAGAGCTGTTGCTGAAAAAGAAAACCAGGCTGCTAAATCTTATTTTAACTTTCTGCTGAATAAGCCACTTGACTCAGAGATAAATATCACTGAGATAAATGAAGTGCCTGAAATGGTAATACCTTCGAATGTTGATCAGAGTATATCAACAGGATTGAGTACCAGGGAAGAATTAAATAAACTGCAATCATATTCCGTAATTAATGAGAGCTATAAAAAGCTTGCCCGTTCATCCAATTATCCGAATTTATCCCTTGCTATTGATTATGGATTTCAGGGCGAAGAATATTCTTTCACCAAACAGGATGATTTTTTACTTGCTTCTGTTGTTTTAAGATGGAACCTGTTTCAGGGGATGAAGAATCGGGCGGATGTTCAATATGCAAAAATAGCAAGTGAGCAAATCAGTTTAAGAAGAGAAGAGCTGGAAAAGCAAATAGAATTACAGGTCATTAATGCCTATTATGATTTGAAAGCTGCTGGCAAAGCAATTGATGCTGCCCAAATCCAGGTTCAGGCTTCAGAGAAAGCATTTCAGGTTATTGAAGAGAAATTTCGGATAGGACAAGCGAAATTGATTGAGTACACGGATGCCCGCACCAGCATGACAAAAAGCAAGCAGAATTTAATTATGTCTGTATTTGAATACAAAATTAAAGAGGCTGAACTTGAAAGGGTTACTGCAGAAAGAATAATTAATTAGAAATATAAAGAATTAATAATTAAATAAATAGAATATGATACCTAAATCTACACATCAAATAAAGCGCTTAGCTTTCTTCGGATTATTATGGATCTCAGGTCTTTTCTTTTCAAACTGCAAACAAGCCGTTAATTCAGAAAAAATCATTGATAAAATTCCGGTGAAAATAACCAGAGCAAATAAAATAGATCTATCATTTCCCATCAGAACTTCAGGAATACTTTCTTCTAAGGCAGAAATGAAGCTAAGCTTTAAGAACGGAGGTATAATTGAGAAAATATTTGTTGACGAGGGACAGACAGTAAAGAAGGGGCAGGTACTTGCTAAGCTGGATCTTTCAGAAATTGAAGCACATCTAAATCAGGCAAGATTAGGGACGGAAAAGGCAGAACGTGACTTGCAAAGGGCAACAAATCTTTACAAGGACAGTGTGGCAACACTTGAAGAATTGCAAAATGCACAAACAGCTTTAGATCTGGCTAAATCCTCCCTGCGAATAGCTGAATTCAATAGAAAGTATTCAGTCATTGAGGCTCCATCAAATGGAAAAATTCTTAAAAAGCTGGCTGAGAGAAATGAAATCATTGGCCCTGGCTATCCCTTATTTCTTTTTAGTTCAAAAGAGGGCGACTGGGTTTTGAGAGTAGCCTTGTCTGATGTAAACCTTGTTAAGGTTAATCTTAATGACTCTGCATTCGTATTGTTTGATGCCTTTCCCGGAAAAAAATTCAAAGCAGTTGTTTCAGAAATTCCAGAGGCTTCTGATCCATACACCGGAACATATGAATTAGAATTGCGCCTGACTGATACACATTCAAATTTTGTTACCGGATTAATTGGGAAAGCTGAGATTATTCCTTCTCATACCGAAGAATATTTAGTTCTACCAATTCAAAATATTCATGATGCAGAAAATATGATAGCTTATGTTTACCTGGTAGATGGAAATTCATACCAGAAAAGGAAAATTGAAATATTGCATATATCTGACAGCCTTGTCTATATGGACAAAGGTATAGATGAGAATGATTCTGTAATAAGCGAGGGGGCAGGTTTTCTGGAACCCGATATGGAAATTGAAATCATAGATTAAAAAACCAAACCATGCGTTTATCAAAGATTGCCATAGATAATTACCAGTTTACACTGATTGTTTTCGTGCTTTTGTTATTTGCGGGAATTCAATCCTATCTTTCAATGCCCAGGACTGAAAATCCTGAAATTGTTATTCCTGGAGTTTCGGTCCTGGTAATATACCCGGGAGCGAATCCTGTTGACATGGAGGAAATGGTGGCGCTGCCGATTGAAGAGGCTGTTAATGAGCTTGATGAAATTAAAAGAATCAACACAACTGTATTTGATGGAGTAGCGTATATTGCTGTGGAATTTGATTTCAATTCCGATGCTGATGGAAAATACGATGAGGTTGTTCAGAAGGTAAATAGCATTCGTAGTGATCTTCCAAAGGAAATACTTGATCTAAAGATGACACAATGGTCTTCCTCAGATGTGGCCATGCTTCAGCTGGCATTGATGTCTGACAAAGCTTCATACAGGGAACTGGAAAACCAGGCAGAGATTCTCAAAAGGGATATTGAAAAAGTATTCGGAGTTAAAAAGGTGGAGATCATTGCTTGTCCTGAGCAAGAGGTGAGAATATCTCTTGATATGGAAAAAATGGCCGGAATGAATATTAGCCTTGAAGATGTGACAAATGCAATAAACAGCAACAATGCCAACATTCCTGGAGGAACCATGAAATTGGGCGATAATGTATTTGCTGTGAAAACCAGTGGAGCCTATTCAGACTTGGAACAAATCCGAAGAACTGTTGTAAACTCTTATATGGGCAAATTAATATTCCTTGAAAATATTGCTGAGGTACATTTTGCCCACGAAGACATTAATTACTTTGTGCGCTATCCTTCCTCTGATAACAACCATCAGAAAGCTGTTTTCATTGTAGTCAAACAAAAGGAGGGACTGAATGTGTTGGATGTCGCCGGAGAAGTAAAACATGAAATCAACGGATACATTGCTTCACTAGATAAGAACTATAGCCTGGCATATGTATTTGACCAGACTGTTGGGGTGAATAACCGGATCAACGGATTTATGTTGAATTTAATTCAGGGAATGATCCTTGTTGGATTATTTATTTTACTGGCTTTGGGCTTTCGGTCTTCACTTGTTGTAATTATCGCAATTCCATTGTCAATTCTTATTGGATTGAGTATTATTGATTCAATAGGTTATGGTCTGCAACAGATATCCATTGCAGCTCTTGTTGTGGCTCTTGGTCTTCTTGTTGACAATTCCATCGTAATGGTTGAAAATATCAACCGGTTTATTTCAAAAGGATTATCGCCCCGTGATGCCTCTATTGCTGCGGCCAGGGAGATTGGCTGGCCTGTTGTCAGTGCTACTGTGACTACTGTTCTGGCCTTTGTTCCGCTTGCCATGATGCCATATCAGGCGGGATTATTTATCAGAAGTCTGCCCATAACCATCATAATCACACTGAGCATTTCATTGGTCATTGCCTTAACTCTGACCCCAATGATCACTAGTAAATTGTTTAAGGGAAATGGACAAAAAACAAAAGCAGATAACGGGAATAAGGGCTTTCAGAAAATGCTTGAGAGAATAATTGAGGGACCCTACAGACGAAGTTTAAAATATGCATTAAATCATGGCTGGCAGGTAATAGTTTTTTCTATTGTAGTCTTTTTTATATCCCTCTACGCTTTTTCATTTGTAGGGTTTAGTTTATTTCCAAAAGCAGAGCAACCCAGTTTGCTCATAAAAATCAAACTTCCTGATGGCACAAATCTGGATAAAACGGATGAGGTAGCGAAATATGTGGAATCTGTATTAGACTCAACACCTGAAGTAAAATATTATGCTACCAATATTGGACATGGAAATCCAAGAATCTATTACAATGTTTTCCCGGAAAATTTCAAAACTCATATCGCAGAAATTTACATCGAAACAAAAGAATATGTTCCTGAAGAATTCGATGCTTTAATTGCAAGACTTAGAAATACATTTAATCAGTATCCGGGGGCAAAGATCAATGTAAAAGAATTTGAGCAGGGATCACCAATTGCTGCTCCGGTTCAGATATACCTAACAGGGAAAAATCTGGATATTTTGTCAGATATATCATCAGAGCTCGAAGATTTCATTCGAAAACAGGAAGGTATAATAAATATTGACAATGCTTTTACTAAGAATAAGACGGATCTCTATTTCAATATTAATCGTGAGAAGGCCAATTTGTTTGGAGTGCCGGTTCACCTTATTGATCAGACTATCAGAGCTGCAATTACAGGAACTCCTGTATCAAAATTCAGAGACAAAGATGGGAAGGAATACAATATTGTACTGCGCCTGCCATTCGAAGAAAAAATACGACTTGAAGACATTGATAAAATTTATGTTAAATCACTTAGCGGCAGAATGATACCATTGAACCAGTTAGCACAGATAGAATTCAGACAATCGCCAAGTATTATAACAAGGTACAATTCAGAACGTACTGCTGAAATCAGGGCAGATATTCGGAAGGGGTATTCTATTGATGATGTGATGGAACCAGTTATGGAGAAATTGGAATCTTACTCCTTTCCTTCGGGATATGGATATCATATCAGCGGAGAACTCGAAAGCAGAAGCGAAACTTTTGGGGGTACCTCAGCAGCAGCTATTATTGCAATTATATCAATATTTGCCATTTTGGTATTGCAGTTCCGGTCATTTGCACAACCCGTGATTATTTTTATTGCACTTCCCTTTGCGGCGATAGGCATGTTTTGGGCGTTGCTATTAACAGGGAACACATTTTCTTTTACTGCCTTTGTCGGGTTTACCAGCCTGGTTGGAATTGTTGTCAACAATTCCATAATACTCGTTGATTATACGAATATCCTGCGAAGCAGGGGGAAATCTATCCCTGAAGCATTACAACTTGCCGGAGAAACCCGTTTCACCCCTATTATTCTTACATCATTTACTACAATAGGAGGCTTATTGCCACTTACTCTTCAGGGAGGATCATTGTGGGCTCCTCTGGGGTGGACAATAATAGGGGGTTTGCTGGTATCTACAATGCTAACCTTAATCATGGTACCGGTATTTTATAATATGTTTATTCGAGATAAGATTAATGCAAAATGATACAGTATATTAATATACTTTAAATAAACTAATACTTTAATTTTATCAGGTATCCGCCATATTTTCTGATGTTGATGACACTTTCATCATTAAATATTAAATACTGACCTTTGATACCTACCAGATTACCTATAAAATATTTGTCTTTATCTAAATTAATACTTGAAATATTTTCAGGAGGTTTGGGATGAGGATAATTAATGGAGGCAATTTCATTGTCAGTGGTACCGAATCTTCGAAGATCTTCAGTAAGATAATGTAAAGCATTTTCTTTCTCATGTCTGAGATCGACATAAGCATCATTGCTCTTTAGCATATTGCGCCAATTGGTTTTATCAGCGAAATGTGATTTCAGGGCAACTTCTATTAATCCAGCAGTATATCTGTTAGGAGTAATAGCAATCTTAATGGCTGCCATAGCACCCTGATCGATCCAACGTATAGGAATTTGAGTATTGCGCGTTACACCAACTTTTAGGCCACTGGTATAAGCAAGGTACACAATGTGATCTATCAGACAATGTTTCTCCGCATAAATAATATCTCGAGCTATCCCATTATGTGCCTGACATAATTCAGGACGCAATACACATTCTTCCGTTTCCGGAGCAGATCGAAAACATGGATAACAGAAGCCCTGGGCAAATGACTTCGACGTGATTCTGCCGCATTTAATACAATGTATTTGGTTTAGATATTCCAGTTCAATGTCCTTATTAAGCAATTCGTTCATAAAAATTTCATTCGAACCAAGCCTCAAAAAGTAGTGCACAGGATCTGCTAATTCAGTCCTCATTTTCAATAAGTTACCTACAAATTCCATGTATGTGATTTTTGAAGGGATAAAAATAATTTAAAAAAATATGGTACTATGTATTGCATAGTACTAAAAAATATATATATCTTTGTGAAGTAAACTAGCACTATGTATATTTTATATAGATATATTTTTTTATTAATAATGACTTGTCTGCCGGCAATTCCTTTACAAAACTGGGAACTGATCAACCAGGATCAACAATTAATGCATAAAGATAGTATATCAGAAATTGTAGAACCAATGGAACCGTCTGAAGAGATATTTTGCAATCAGTCAAGGGAAAATGAAGTTTTGTATGCATGTGATTCAACAAATATGGAAAATATAGAATGGAAATTTAGAAAGCAAATAATATTAGGGAATTAATAAATCAAAACAATGAAAAAAACAATGACAGTTAATCTTGGAGGAATGGTTTATCATATAGATGAAGATGCGTATGATAAATTGAAAAGATACCTTGACAAGGTAAAGCAGGAATTGCGATCCACTGAGGGTGGTGAAGAAATTTACCAGGATATCGAAACAAGGATCGCTGAACTTTTTAGTGAAAGACTTAAAAACAATGGACAGGTGATTACTATAAAGGAAGTAGAAGAAGTGATCGCAATTTTAGGAGACCCTGAAGATATATCGGGAAAACCAACAGGAGAGGAATACAAATCCAGAAACCGCAGTTACAAAAGAATGTATCGCGATCCTGATAATCGAGTAATTGGAGGAGTATGTAGCGGTCTTGCATCCTACTGGCGTGTAGATCCAACTATTGTTCGAATCATTTTTGTTATCCTGGCCATTTTTGGTATGGCAGGAGTACTGATCTATCTGATATTATGGATAGTACTTCCGGAAGCAGGCACAGTAGCGCAGAAACTTGAAATGCGTGGAGAAGCTGTGAATTTATCTAACATAGGCGATTTCTTCCGGGAAGAATTTGAGAATGTAAAGCGAAGTTTTAAAAAGAAATAAGAGGAGGAAAAATGAAAGCTGAGAATGCGAAAGCGCAAATGAGGAAGGGAATACTGGAGTATTGTATTCTGTCGATACTGGAACGGGGAGACGCCTATGCTTCAGATATCATAAATAAGTTGAAGGAATCGGAATTGATTGTTGTTGAAGGAACACTATATCCTTTGCTTACACGACAAAAAAATTCAGGACTTTTGAGTTACAGATGGGAGGAATCTACTCAGGGCCCGCCAAGGAAATATTATGCATTAACCGATGAAGGAAAAGAGTTTCTAAAAGAACTTGATTTGGCCTGGACGGAATTAGGAGATGCAATAAAGGCTATTAAAACCAGCAAATAATTATTACAAAATCATGAAAGAAACGATTAAAATAAATCTGAATCAGCGTTTGTTTGACCTTGATGCAGATGCATATCAGAAGCTTAAAGATTATCTTGATTCATTAAAGAATTATTTCAGAACCACATCGGAAGAAGCTGAGGACATCCTTCAGGACATTGAACAACGAATTGCGGAGCTTCTTCAAAATAAACTTGGGATCTCAAAACAAGTTGTCACACTTTTCGATATTGAAGAAGTGATACAATTGATGGGTACTGTCGATGATTTTGCTCGCGAAGCAGATTTGCAGGATGATATCGGAGCTAACCAAAAAGAGAGAGTCAGAGAAGAATCATCAACCGATTTTCATAAACAGCACCGTAGATTATACCGGGATATTGACAACAATATTCTGGGAGGAGTATGTAGCGGAATCGCTTCCTATTTTAATGTAGATACTGTATGGATACGATTGGCATTCATTATTCTGCTATTATTTAACGGGTTGGGATTTCTTGTTTATGTAATTTTGTGGATTGCCATGCCCGGAGCAAGAACTACCGCTCAGAAGCTGCAAATGAAAGGGAAAGCTGTTACCATTGATAATATTCAGCAATCGGTAAAGAGTGAATTTATAAAAGTAAAAGACAATTTAAGCAACTTCTCAAAATCTGAGTCTTATATAAAAGCTCAACATACAGCTGCTGAAGCATTTTCGGCCATTGGGAATGTGTTTTTAGTATTCTTTAAGGTTATTCTTGGGATCATAGGCATTGCTTTTGCACTAGCGGGAATAGTATTAATTATCGGGCTTATCACAACTTTGGTTGCAGGGGGTTCTTTCTTCGATTGGAATCTTCACTTCATTCCTATAAAGGAATATATATTTCCAATGATGCATAGTTTTTCCTTGTTTGGAATTGCTCTATCACTTGTTATTTTAATACCTGTTGTGGCTATTCTTGTAGGGCTTGTTAAATTGATTTTTAATGTAAAATCACATAATTCTATACTCACAGCTTTTGCTTGGACATTTTGGGTTCTTGCCTTGGTTTTTGTTATTGCATCTGTTGCTTCAGATGAAAAATTCATTTCATATTCATACAAATACAGCGAGAATAAAACAATTGATTTTCCTGCAAATAAGGTATTGTATATAGATTTGGAGGAGGATACCTGGTCGAAGAACGGTATTGAACAGTATTCTATATTCGGGAAGGAAATTATCCATAGTGATTACAATGAAGTATGCTATATACGTCCTCAAATTGAGTTTAGGTCGTTTGAAAAGAATGAACCTGAAATTTTGGTTGAGCATACAGCTGCTATTCCTGCTTTCACAAGAGAATTTAGGGATGATTTGCAGTATTACTGGCATTTGAATGATTCTGTTTTGCTTCTTGATGAATATTTTTCAATAGATGAAGACCATATTTGGCAATTGCCAGGTGTAAGAATTACAATATTCCTTCCTGATGAGCAAAAGGTGGTAATAGATAGAGACATTAAAAAACTTTCAAAGGATGGGACAAGTTCTGATTCAATGTCAGAATGGAAATACAATACAATGATGGTCATGAAAGATGGCATGTTGGAACCGGCAGAAAACTAAATTCTCATATAGAAAAGCCTTTGAGCATATTAATTTTGTTTTATCTTTGCAGCTCAAATTTTGTCCCGTGGTGTAATGGCAGCACTTATGGTTTTGGTCCATATAGTCTAGGTTCGAATCCTGGCGGGACAGCAAAATAAACCCGGATATTTTTCCGGGTTTCTATTTTTTAGACACTTTATTTGTTAGGTCTGCAATTATATTTTGAATATCAGTTTCGATTGATGAGTAATCTTTTATTGCAGAATTTTTAAAAAGAAAGGCCAGAATCAAGGGCTTGTTTTCATTCCTGCAAAGATGAATTAGTGATTTTTTATTAAGTCTGTATGCTTCACGAATTCTCCTTTTTATCAGGTTACGGTCTGTTGCTTTCTTAAAGAGTTTTTTAGGAACCGAAATCATTACTTGAACAGGGGAATCAATAACCTCATCTGGATTAAGGTATAAGCAGTTCATCAAATTTTTTCTGATTACTTTTCCTTCTTTGAATAAGATATCAATAAGCTTTTTAGACTTTAGTTTCTCTGCCTTACTAAAAAATGATCTTTCCTTACTTTTTGATATTTCCTGCTTCATTCAGTTTAAGAAGTTTTCAGAATTATTCTTAGGGTAGTTCCTCTTCCCACATCAGATTCAGCAACAAATATTTTGCCCTTATGATATTCTTCAATAATACGTTTTGTAAGAGAGAGTCCAAGACCCCATCCCCTTTTTTTAGTAGTAAAACCAGGTTTGAATATGGTTTTGTATTTAGATTTTGAAATCCCTTTTCCGGTGTCAGAAATATCAATAATAACAAATTGAGGATTTGGAGTGACGGAAATTCTGATTTCCCCTTTTTCTCCAATTGCATCCATAGCATTTTTACAGACATTTTCAATTACCCATTCAAATAAAGATGTATTTAAGGGCACCGGAATTTCATTTTTTTCAGCCTGAAAATGGAATAGAATCTTTTCAGAAGACCTGGATTTCAGGTAGTTAATAGAATTTTCAATGACTTTAACCAGGTTTTCCGGCTTTAGAATAGGAGGAGAGCCAATTTTAGAAAAACGTTCCGTAATAATGTTTAACCTGTGAATATCCTTTTCAAGCTCTCCAACAAGAACTTCATCGTGATTTTTCAATTTAAGCATTTCAAGCCAGGCCATTAAGGATGAGATTGGAGTTCCTAATTGATGAGCTGTTTCTTTTGATAAACCTAACCATACCTGGTTTTGTTCTGCTTTGCGTGAGGAGCTAAAAGCAAAATAGGCAACTGCAATAAAAATAAGAATAACGCCCAATTGTATCCAGGGGTAGTAAATAAGACTGGATAGGATTGTTGACCTGCTGTAATAGAGGTATTGTTTTTTATTTCCAGATAGGGGAATTTCGATGGGAGGATTTTCTTCCATCATTTCGCTCAATTTTCTTTCAAGGTAAAGAGGGTTATTAACACGTGTTGTGTCAAGATTTCTGTATAAAGAAATAGTAGTATCTGATTCAACCAATATTACCGGAACGGTTTCATTATTTTGAATAACTGAAAAAAGAAATCCTAAACTTTCACCTTCCAGATCGGTATTAGGTATCAAACTGGTGGCTTTTGCCCATAGAGCTACCTTCTTTTGCTCTTCAATGGCCAGTTTTCTAACAAGATTATTAGTATACCATAAAGAACCTACTCCGATCACTACAGCACAGGCAAACAGGAAAAATTTCCATCTTATTTTCTTCTTGTAAATATTCATGGCAGTAAATTTTTACAACAGTCAAATATAGTGAAACGCTTATCATTATTGATTGTTGTTTTTAAAGGAGGACTATCAATAATTCAAGTACTGAAGATATCTGAGATATCTATTCATCCTTCCATTCTATCAGAAATTCCTCTTCTTTTTCGTCTGTCTCGATTTTATTTTTTTTAGACGAGCCAGGCTTTTCATCTTCCTCCCACTCTATTCGTAGAGAATCTTTGTTTACTATTGGAGGATTTTTGTCTTTACTATCTGGAGAGAACATTTCTCTCAAAACTTGTTTTTCTTTTTGAACCTTGTTCTTAAAGCTTGACTTGGCAGTAGTTTTGTCGTAATTTATCTCATATTTGGTTTCATTGCCCGTAATTATTATGGGGATCATAGTGATTTCTTTTTCATCATCCACAACATAACCAAATTCAGTGTTTTCAGGCTTCTTCCTTTTGGCTTTTTTCCACAATACATCAGATAACTGAATCTGAAGTCTGTAAGCATAATTTTTATCAAAACCATGTTCACCTGATCCTTTTAGAGAGATTGCAGAAGATTGTATATTTGTTTGTGAGATCAGAACCTTTTTATCTTTGATCTCAACTGTAGTCCATAAGGTATTAAATTTAATGTGCTTCAATTCTTCTACCTTAATATAATCCGATAGGCCAAGCAGTGGTTTGTAATTTATCAATTCTCCATCATCTATTCTAATTTGGGAGCTCAGACTAATTTTTTCTGGCAGCAAATTCAGGTATTGATCCCATGCTGTAACAAATTGAGTAGTGCCAGAAAGAGCTCCATCAAGATTTTCACTTTGAATAACATCTTGTTTGAAATTATTGAAAGTATAAAACAGATCGCCAATGTCAACATGAGTAAGTTTCGCATCGCAGTGAGCAATTATGATATTATTTTGCTCTTTTATTGAAAGATTGCTGGCTATTGATCCGCCTAAACTTTTCATGGAAAAATTCTGAATAGTTAATGTTTTCGGCTGATACATTAAAAAACCATCAACTTGTGTTGCTTTAAATTTCCCGGAAGTAAAGTTTTTGGCGCTAAACTTGGCATTTACAAGAACAGAATCTGGAAAATTTACCTTAACAGGCATAGTTTTTTTATTTTCCGTATGTAGGATTAGAAAATCATCTGTATGAAATTCATTGGAAAGTATTTCACATTGATAAACCGGGAAAAGGGATTTCTTTCCGGTAAAAAGCGATATATTTTTTACAGATCCATTGATCAATAAATCACTACTCCCTGTATTTACAATAATATCCTTGATTGCAAGCTCGCTAACAGTTAAAATTTTCAGTTCACCCTTAATTAAAGATATGGGCATATTTCTATTCACTTGTTCAAGGTAGGCTTCATGGATCGTTAGTTTTCCAGTGAAGTAACCTTTACTCCAGTCAATAGATTTAAACGATTTATTTGCAGGCAGAATAAATTTGAGTTGGACATTTCCTGTAACAAAACCTGCAATATCGTAGTTTTCAGGCATTCTGACAAAGGCGACCAGCTTCTCTAACTCAAGGTCTGTTTTTATGCTGGCACTAATAGATGGAGAAGAAAAGTTTTTTATACTTCCGCTTAGGGAGACATTACTTTTCCCTGATTTGGCAATGAGGGTGTCTATACTAAATTCACTGCTGGCAGAATTATGTTGTGAGCCATTAGTAAACTGGCCTTTAGAATACACATCAGTTACTTTTAGCTTGTAGTCTTTGTATTTAAGAATGCCTCTATCAATTTTGTAATTTAATTTTACTGATGGTGGGGAATTGCCAATATATCCTGTAATAGATGTTGCGATATCTATCAATCCATTTTCCAAACGGGCATGGTATTTATTCAAGTAGGAATTGATTACGGGAATGTCCAGACGAGAAAGTGGTGCGGAATGACTTGAAAGGGAAAAGGAGTAATATTTTTTTTGGGAATCAAACTTTCCTGAGGCTGACATTTTGATTCCTGAATATTCTATTTTGCCTTCCTGGATGCTATAGATATTTTCTTTTTTGGCCAAATTCAATTCCAGCGAAAGGGATTGATGGGTAAATATTTTTTCAGATTTAATGTATAGTTTGCAATCAGAAAGATTTGTTTTGGCTGTGAATTGAAAATCTTTGTCGTTGAAATTACCTGAAAATTCCCCCTCATTAATCGTACAATAAAAATGGGATTTTGACTTTGTATTGAAATAGTTAAGTGAAACATTTTTCAAGCTGATTTTTCTCAGATTTAAAGAGAAAGATTTTGGGATACTATCTTTGGGCAATGAACGAAATATCTTGTAATTCACTTGTCCGGCCTTGTCTTTGAACAAGTTAAGTTTTGCATCTTCCAGTTCAATTCTTTTCAATTCATACTCCTTCTGGAAAAGACTTTTCATATTAAATACAAAGTGAATCTCTTTTGCGAATAGCAATGTATCGATCGAATTAAATGACACTTCGCTAAGGTCGGGATCAGCAGTTGATTTGATAAACAAGTTATTCAGGCTGATGCTCAGGTTTGGAAAATTTTTGATAAGAGTAAAATGAATATCATCTTTTTGAATATGAATTTCAGTGGCAAGACGTTCATCTAGATAAGGTTTGAATATATTTAGAATGTGTTCCTGAAAGTTTTTACTATGGAAATAAAAAACAGAAAGGAGTACAAGCCACAATGCTGATAATAATAAAACAATACGAATCAACAACTTCCTTTTCACGACTTACTTTATAATAATATATTAGTGAAAGCAAAAATCGGACAATTTATTGCATTAAGAATTGAAAATTTTCACCAAGCCCCATTTCCACGGGCTCTTGTCCATACCTAAATATTCTGCAATTTTTCTCACCAAACAGGCTGATATAACCGCCTTCAATATTAAACAGAGTGCCTTCACGTAATCCTGCGACGTATAGATTTCTGTTAACCAGAATGAATTCTTCGATCCGCATTTCGCGAGTTTCACCTGCATGATCTTCTTTTACATAATCAGTATAGTGTGGATTGATTTGGAAGGGAATCAAATCCAAAGCATTAAAATTTTCGGGTTCAACGATGGGCATGTCATTGGTAGTCTTTATAGTTGGGCACGCTAAATTTGATCCTGCACTCCATCCAATATATGGAATACCAGAATTTACCTTTTCTCTAATAGGTTCCAGCAGTTTCAGCTTCTGTAATTCTTTCAATAAACAAAAAGTATTCCCTCCTCCTACAACAATAAAACCAGCTTTATTTATTGAATTCACTTTATCATCAATAGTATGAATAGATTGTAGTTTTAGATTCAGAGCTTCAAATTTTGACTTAACCATAGCAAAGTACTTATCCATGCCCACCGAGATGCCTGCAAAGGGTATAAATAAGCCTTTTTCAGAATTGACAGGCAAAAAAGATTTGATGTATGGCATGGCATAACTCAGATACTCTTCCCCTGCATTGGTTGAATTACTGAATAGTAATAAACGCATGTTTTATCAGACTTAGTTTTTCTTGTTAGTGGCTTTTTGGTCTTTTACAGGTATCACTTCTTTTTCAGTTGTGGGTTTTACCTTATTGACAGGTAGGAACTGATTGATTTTTGCAAACAGCTTTTCAGGATTTAATGGTTTCGTAATGTAATCGTCACATCCGGCTAAAATACTTTTCTCTTTATCTCCTTCCATAGCGAAAGCTGTTTGAGCAATTATAGGCAATTTGGGCTTCATTGCCTTGATTTCTTTTGAGGCCTCATAACCAGTCTTAAAAGGCATTTGAATATCCATAAGGATGATATCTATATCTTCAGAAAACTTAACAGCTTCTACTACTTCATTTCCGTTTACTGCGCGTACCAGCCGTACTTTGGTTTTTTTCATCAATTCTTTCAGGTAGGCATAACTGTTATCGTCATCTTCTGCTATAAGAAAAGTACAATTTTTCCAATTGTAAGATTCATCTTTAGAATTTTCCTGAACAAGTGAGGTATGATCACTTTCCTCAAGAATATGTTCATAAGGCAATTGAAACCAGAATCGCGTACCTTCACCATGTACAGAACTCACCCACATCTGTCCTCCCAATAATTCAACAAGATTTTTTGAGATGGAAAGTCCCAGGCCAGTTCCTTTAATGTTTTTATCTTCCTGTATATCGGCTCTTTTAAACCGACTGAAGACAAGACTAAGCTGTTCTTTTGTCAGCCCAACACCAGTATCTACAACAGAGAATTCCAAAAGTCTGTCATTTAAAACTTTCAAATTGATTGAAACTTGTCCTTCATGGGTAAATTTGATGGCATTACTTATAAGATTTGACAGAATTTGTTTTACCCTGAATTGATCAGTTTTAAATGAAATTTCCTCTTTTGGAAGAGAGGTTTTCAGCTCAATCATTTCTTTACCGATACTTGCTTTGTATCCTTCAAAAGTCATGCACAGTTCATTGATAAGTTTCACAGGTTGACATTTCGATCGTTTGATTTTAATTTCACCTGCTTCAATTTTCGCAATATCAATGATGTCATCAATTAAATTAAGCAATATTTGTCCGCTCGATTTAATGTATTGAATGAATTCACTTTTCTGAACATCAGGAACCTGACTTTGAGAAAGAAGATTAGAAAAGCCAATGATAGAGTTCATTGGAGTACGAATTTCATGCGACATATTTGCAAGAAAAGAAGATTTATGTTTATCGGAATTAACAGCACGAACCGCTTCCTTCTGAAGAGTTTCAATGTATTTGTTCCTGAGAGTGGCATCTATAATTATTCCTCTTTTACCAACAATATGATCTTCTTTATAGACTGTATCAGAATAAACGAGTGAGGGAAATTTTGAGCCGTCTTTTCTTATGGCCTCATAATCTGAGTTTTCAACCTTATCGAGGCCAATTAGATTGTTATTGGTGTTGGTTTGTAAAATTTCTATCAGGTTGAGGCCTTCCTCAAGATCTTCAGAAGAATAACCAAAGGCCTCGTACCATGCCTTATTTACATATATGAGGTTGCCAAGTCTGTCTGTTTCGAAAATACTTTGTGGCAAAAGATCTGTTAATTCACGATATCTGCGTTCATTATCGGTAGCTGTTGCCAGGGCATTATCTCGCTGTTTTTCACGAATTCTTAGCTGTGCAACCATATTCCGGAATTCTTTGTAGATATCTCTAATCTCTGTACTTGATTTTCTCAAGTTAAGTTTTGCAGTGTAATTAAAATTGTTTTTTGATAGCTGAGATATATAATTTGTTAATTGTACCAGGTGATTTAGCAGGTATCTTGAGAGGTACAAACTCAATCCGGCGGCGCAGAATATTAAGAGAACAGACAATAAGGCGAAGAGCAAATTTAATCTGGCTATTTGAGCGTTTTCAAATTCTTTTGCTTCAGAAATAGATTTACTAATAAGGTTTTCAAGGATTTCACCTTTATTATTCAGTCTTGATTTTATTCCATCATTTGCCTTAAGTCCTAATTTTTTATCCAATGACATCAGATTATTAAAACTAAAAAGATAATTAGTTAGCTGAGCATTTAATTCTCTTTTTTCTTCTGCAGGAATGTACTTGTTGTTTGAAATGCTATTTATCAAGTTATTAGTTAAAATGACTACCTGTGTAGCATAAACCGAATCGTTTCGATTAAGGTATTCTCGCTCATTTTTTCGAATTTCAATTAAGGCAGTTCTAATTCTAGGGTTCTTTTCTATCGGATATACATAACTTATCATTTCCCCTTCCAAGCCCAGATCTCTATATCCTCTTTTATAAATATTGTATACTATGCTATCCAGCAACTCACAATATTCAGTGTAATTACCTTCAATTTTAAAAAGGACTTCCTTTTTTATCGGAGAAAAGGCATAATTTTTATTTGTGTATTTTGCTATCAATGAGAACAATGAATCGCTTAAATGATTATGAGTAGTCAGATATGGGCTTTCACCTGTAATGAAGAAATCAGGATTATTGATCTCGTAAGCAAGAAATTCGCTTGTGGATTTCAGATCCTTAATATAATAGATATGCAATTTATTTAACTCATCAACTACGTTACGAATAGCAATTTCTTCTTTCTTATGAAAATAGTTTAAGGGAAATACTATACTGGCAATTGCAAAGGCAATTAACAAAAACCAGGCTAAGAGTCTATTTTTTAATGACTTTAACATTATTCTACCTGAAGAGGGATAAGGTCTTAAAGTAAACATTATCTGAGGGAATAATTTTTAATAAGGATTAAAAGTTTTACACAAATTAAATGGGAATTTATTTACATGTTGATAATGAGCTGTAACCAAATTTATATTTTGCAATTACTTAAAGTTTTCTTGATTTTTTTCGATTTTTTCAAATGCAATTGTGAAGTTACCAGCATCATATTTCAGAACATTTCCGCTCAAACTGGAACTTTTCCCAAAAATGATTTTAATTGTCTCGTTTGCAATTAAAGAGCCAATAATGCCCATTAAGGATACCTGGCATGAAAAATCACCGGAATTTTCAGTTTGACCGGCAACAGGTATTTCAGGAAACAGGCAACGCAAAGATGGGCCTCCCATATAATTTAAAACGGAGACAATGCCGGTAGAATCATTTACCATACCAAATATCATAGGCTTACCCAAGGAAACAGCAGTATCACTGATGAGGTATCTGGAGCTAAAATTGTCAGTGGCATCAATTAAAATATCATAATTCTGGCAGATAGATTTGATATTAGTTTCTGAGAGACATACATTGTGAAGTTCGTAATCAACAAAATGGTTGATTTCAATTAACTTTTGTTTTGAAACAATTGCCTTTTGCTTTCCCAGATCGTTGTTTCCATAAAGATGCTGTCTGCTTAATTCATGCTCTTCAACAATAAAATTATCACTGATTCCTATCTTTCCAATGCCCAATGTAGCGAGGTTTTGCATAACAGTAGTGCCTTTCCCGCCTGCGCCTACGACTAATACTTTAGCTTGTTTTATCTTTTCCTGACCTTTGAGTCCGATAGAAGGGGAACCTATTTGCAAAGCATAGCGTCGAATTTCTTGTTGTGAGAGCACTTCTGAGCTTAGACTTGCAGTGTTCAGATTCATAGAATGTAGGTTGTTTAACAATATTTACGGCACCTGAATAACTATTCAACAAATATAAAAAAATAACTTCATCATGAATCAAGAATACATGCTATAGAGTCATTAATTATTATTTTGCGGATAAATTGTTAATATCCTGTTAATAAGTTTCTGAGAGATTATAATCTCTTAACTTTAAGCTAACTCAAACTTAACTTTGGAGTAGTAAGTTTGTTAAATAAAAAGTCTGATAAAATGAAAAGAAATGACAAAATGAAAGAGGTGATACTTGATGATGAACTAATAAACGATTATGAGTTTGGAGTGAGGGTTTATTTAGTAGGTTTGGTTGAAGACATACAGGAATTTTCAGGAAAAAAATCACTCATATTTTCAGGAGTCTTTTAATCCAAAAATAGAATTCAAGAAATTAGTTACAGATTAATAGTCTTTGTGTTGAAAGCAACGCACCCAATCTACTTCCATTTTGGCAGGAAGAACATTATCCAGTTCGCGTTGCAGGCCGGCGCTAAATACAATATACATGGGTTCTTGTGGGATACCCCGATTTGTAGAAGCAATTTCAAGACCATTGATCTTCCAGGTCAAACTTTGAGGAGTCCATTCAAAACTATAAATATAGAAATCTGATGATAGCTTTGACCGGCTTTTTGATTTGATAAATTGTTTGATTGTTTTTAAATTTTTTGGATCTCCCCATGCATTCCCAACAAAAACTTTTTTCTTTGCTTTGACAATATCAATATGTGGGACAATGGTTTGAGAAACCATCCAAAATGCATTCTGAATATCAGTTGAGGAATGAATTTTTATTTTGGCTTCAAAAGTTCCGTATAGTTGTCGGAAACTCTCAGCAGTATTTATCAATCCTGAGGTATAACCAAAATCACGTGTAACAAAACCCATGGAATGGTCCCATGATTTTCCTTTAATCTCCTCTTTTTTTGTTATTATATGAAGTTTTGACTGATTTAATTCAACATTCTTCCCGTCGGTTACAAAATGTTTGTCGTGACTTAGTGAATAACTGTCCTTCAACATTTTTTCTCCCCAGTAATAACGGGTCAACCATTTTTTTGTATCAAGTTTTGCGGAAGAAAAATCATCAATAAAAGTTTCGTTCCATACCCTGTGCCATGCATATTTTTTTGATTCAATGTTTTGGTGGTACCAAACAATTTTCTCGGATGATTTAAGAGTTTCATAATCTTTCAATGTCGCGAATTCATCGGATTGTTTCCACCTGCTTTTCGGCTTTTGAGTTAAATAGGCCTTATTTTTAATGAACACATCACTTTCAATGTAAGCTTTCAGTTTTTCATAATCATCAATGCGTTCTGAGCCATCAAGGTTCATGAAATTTTTATATTCTTTCGAATCTTTGAACCTAAAATAAAATTTGATCTGTTCAGAATTCTTAAGTGAGAGAAAGTCTTGATATCTAATGTATTCTTTTGTATCCTTAAAACTTTTCGTTTCAATTTCCCTTTTCTGTCTTTTAAAGTCTTCAGATGAAATAAAATTAGCCAGGTCTGTAAAAGCTTCAATATCTTGTGATTGATGAAGTTCGTCATAATATCTCCTGTTAGGAGAATTGGCCATTTTAAGGTAAGCCTTATAGGCTTTTGATTTCTTTAGATTTTTGTACTGAGTTAGTTTTTGTTGTTCAGGAGATGTGTTGAACTCAGCCTTTTTCATGGAAGCTTTTTTGGAAACAAAATCTGCTGAGTTTATTTCTTTTTCCAGATCGGCTACCTGTTGGTTTAAACCTGTACTTTTTACAGATTCGAAATCACTATAAAGTCTATTTTTAATGAATTTGTAATATCCTTTAATCTGAGCAGAACTTTTTGCCTGATTGTATTGTGTAAAGGTTTTGTATAAGTCTGACTTCTGAAATTTTTGTTTTGAAGAGAGGCTAGCTTCTTTTTTTGCTTCAGCAAATTCTGTGCTGTTTATAAATTTTTCTAAATCGTAATATTTTTTGAGCTCATTTGAGCTTTCAGTGTCGCGAAATGATAAAAGTTCCTGTGAATTTTTTGTTTTGTAATAGAGCTTGATGTCTTTTGCCCGTGAAAGGCTCTTATACCTTTTTTCCTTAGAGAAATCTTCTGATTGAGCAAATCTAAGAGATTGAATCTCTTTCTTTTTTTGCTCAAACTCTTCAGATTTGACATGTTTCTCGAGCTTAAGAAATTCCTTAAGTTCGGCTGAACCACTGAATGCTAAAAGGGCATTGTAATCTGCCTCAAGCTTGATTCGGCTGTTTTCGTATTCGCTTGTGTTAGGAAATATTCCCAGAAATGCTCTTAAACCGGCCATTAATTGTTATAATGAATTATCTAAATAACTATGTATTGCTTGAAAGATTGCATAAAGAAAAAAATTTCTTAGCTAAAGATACAAAAATATTATACTAAACTTTCCACAGTATCTAATGGTTAATAACAAACCAGAACTATTCTACGTAGAAGTGCATTCAAAGGTTTCTAATAATTCAATTCTTAATAGATGAGTCAATTAATTTTATAATTGACTGATAATCTTGCTGATTCATACAATTAAAATGCTTTTTCGGGCATTTTCTGTAACCAATTTTTGAACAGGGTCTGCATTTCAGACCTTTAACTTCAAAAATATTCGATTCTTCTTTTGGACAGTAAGGATACATTCCGAATTCAGGGACAGTATTTCCCCAAACAGAAATAATCTTCTTCCTAAAGGCTGCAGCAATGTGCATTAAGCCAGTATCGGCAGAAACAACCAAAGATGAATTTCTGATTACTTCAGCAGATTGATTAACAGTTAGTTTTCCAACAAGATTGTTAATATTTTTTTTCTCTGAGATCTTCAATTGACCTGCCTTTGCAACATCTTCTGGTCCGCCTAACAACACAACGGAGCAGTTTAGAGAATTAATAATTTGCTGAATTTTATCAACCGGAATTTGCTTGGTATAGTGACCACCTCCAACAACTAACACTATATACGGTTTTATGAATTCGGAAATACTTTCTGAGAAATCGGTGATTTCTTCAGGAGGAATAAAATAATCAAGTCCTTTGTTGTCATTGCTAACAGAAAAAACTTCAAGTGTTTTCAAATACCTGTCAACGATATGTACATCTGGTAACTTATTGATCTTAAAATTTACCAGCAACCATTTTTGAGAATTTAGTTTATTGAATGAAAAAGAAAATCGATTCAATGCCGATTTTATTCTGAATGATCGTAAATTTTTATGCAGATCTATTACATAATCAAAATTTTCCTTTTTAAGAGTATCAAGGAGAGTTTTAAAATTTTTGTCTAATAGATGCAGTTTATCAATATAAGGATTAGCAATTATAATTGATTTGTATTTTGTCTTGGTGAGGTAGTGAATTTCGACATCCTCTATTTGTTCCTTCATACATCTGATTACTGGAGTGGTAAGAACGATATCACCAATGGAGCTGAAACGAATGACCAAGAATTTCACCATAGAGCTTGTGTAATCTTAATTATGAAGGGGTTAAGAATATCTGATTTTTTTAAAGAACATTAAGAGTTCAAGCCAGCAAGAATCAGAAGATTCATTTTCTTTCCATAGAGCTTTTGCCCCATGTACTCCCTTTTCTCCTTTTCCTGGCTTATAGAACGTAATGAAATTTTCCTGAACACCAGCGAGCAATTGTTCAACGTAGTCATATTCTAAAGAAGAGCATGAAATAAACAAAGGTTTTTGTATGCCGGATATTTCATCTTTTACAATCAGTTTTGGTCGAAAATACTCCCCTGGACTAAAAGCAATAACAGCCTTAACATCTTCATTATTATTTGCAATCATCAGGCAAAGTGATGCAGAATAAGAGCTTCCGAAAAGGATAAGAGGTTTTGAATTGTACTTCTTTATATATTGAATAGCTGCTTCGATATCTTGGCGGGCGTCAATGAAGGCATTTGGATAATTCCCGTCTTCAGCTCGCCGGGCTGTTTCATTTGCAACATAATTTATTTTGCTTCCTGAGCGCAGATCAACTGAGAGACAATTGTAATCTAGCTTCATCAAACGGGCAGCGATTTCGTTATATTCTCCACGACTAGAACCACCCTGATGAAAAAGGAGTATAAAAGGCAAACGATAGTCTTTAAGGTAAAGGTCAGCAGAAATTTTCAGACTGTCTTGTGAATAGAAACTGACTTTTTCCTGTGTTTTACCTGAAAGAAAAAAAAACAAGGATATTATTATTGAGATAGTTGCCCTCATTCTTCAATTAAGTTATGGAAGACGGAATGTAAATTTAATCCAATTCAACAAGAATAATGATTTTATTCTTTTTTACCTCCACAACTCCCCCTTCGATAGTGATTAATTCACTTGTCTGACCATTTGGAACAAAATTTATTGGGCCTTTTTCCAAAATTGAAATTATTGGAGCATGATTATGTAAAATTGTAAAAGATCCCTTACTCCCAGGGACATTTACAGATTCAACTTCTCCTTTGTAAATTGTTTTTTCGGGTGTAATGATTTCGAGATTCACAATTTAAGATTTGGTTTCTGACATCAATCTTTCTCCTTTTTCAATGGCTTGATCAATGTTACCTACCAAGTGAAATGCAGCTTCAGGATATTTATCAACTTCACCATCCATTATCATGTTGAATCCTTTAATAGTATCTTCAATAGGCACCAAAACACCGGCCATGCCAGTAAACTGCTCAGCAACATGGAAGGGTTGTGAAAGGAATCGTTGTACCCTTCTAGCCCTGTGCACTGTCAGTTTATCTTGCTCTGAGAGTTCATCCATACCCAGTATGGCAATAATATCCTGCAGTTCGTTGTATCGTTGTAAGATTTCTTTTACACGTTGAGCAGTATTGTAATGATCTTCCCCAACAATTTCCTTAGATAGAATTCGGGAAGTAGAATCGAGAGGATCTACTGCCGGATATATACCAAGAGAAGCAATTTTGCGGCTCAATACAGTGGTTGCATCAAGGTGTGAAAATGTTGTAGCAGGGGCAGGATCAGTAAGGTCATCAGCAGGAACGTAAATTGCCTGTACAGATGTAATTGAGCCCTTAGTTGTTGATGTAATTCTTTCCTGCATAATTCCCATTTCTGTTGCAAGAGTAGGCTGATAACCAACAGCTGAAGGCATTCGGCCTAACAGTGCGGAAACTTCAGAACCAGCTTGGGTAAAACGGAAAATATTATCAACGAAAAATAAGATATCACGGCCTCCGCTTTTCTCATCTCCATCCCTGAAAGATTCAGCAACAGATAATCCAGATAATGCTACATTAGCGCGTGCTCCAGGAGGCTCATTCATTTGTCCGAATACAAGAGTTGCCTGAGATTCCTTTAACATTTCATGATCCACTTTTGAAAGATCCCAGCTTCCTGCTTCCATACTTTTCTGAAACTCTTTTCCATACTTAATAACACCAGATTCTATCATCTCGCGAAGCAAATCATTCCCTTCTCTGGTTCGTTCTCCAACCCCTGCAAAAACTGACAAGCCAGAATACCGTTTGGCAATGTTGTTAATTAGCTCCATTATAATTACTGTTTTGCCAACTCCAGCACCACCAAAAAGCCCAATTTTACCACCTTTTGAATAAGGTTCAAGCAGGTCAATAACTTTTATTCCAGTAAATAATACCTCTGTTTCAGTCGATAGTGTATCAAATTTAGGAGGTTGATTGTGTATACTGTAACCGTTCTTTTTATCGAGAATACCTAAACCATCAATGGCCTCGCCTGTAACATTTAATAATCGCCCCCGGATTTGATTTCCAACAGGCATGATAATTGAGCTTCCCAAAGCCCGGGCAACCATTCCTCGCTGAAGGCCATCTGTTGAATCCATTGCAATGGTTCGAATTGTATTCTCACCGATGTGTTGCTGGCACTCGACAATTACTTTCTCATCCTCATCTTTCTGAATTTCAAGAGCTTCATGTATTGACGGTAATTCTGCGTCAGATTTTTCAAAATTTATATCAACAACAGGTCCTATAACCTGTGTCACTACTCCGGTAATTTCAGCCATTTTTTACTTAGAATTATTAATGATTAACAAATGTAGTACTTTTTATTTCCTACTATAATAAAGTTAACGAAAATGGTTAAACATGCAAACCGAAGGATTTAAAATTGTACAATTAATGGGTAGGATAAATGAATTAGATCGGTGCTACGTGTGATTGTGTTTTGTTGCAGCTATAAAAGCTTTTGGGAAATGCATTTGCAAATCGACAAATAGAGGCGTAAATTTGACCTTCATCAAAGAAAATATATTTTTAACGCCCTAAATAAGATCGATAATCAAGCTTCAGCTATTTTTTTGATATATTCACGTATAATTGTAATGGATTAATTCCTGTATACTTAAAATTGCAGATGGATAAATTGATTTTTTTTGTTGATGATGATAAGATGATGCTTAACTTAATGGAGTATACCTTCAAGTGCAGGCAGGGGTTTGAGGTGAAATCGTATTTTTCAGGGGAGGAGTGCATTCAGAATCTTAATTTAAAGCCAGAATTGATTGTTCTGGATTATTACATGGGAACAGATGCTGAAAATACCATGACAGGACTTGATACTCTTAAGCAGATAAACAAAATTAATGATCAGATTCCGGTTGTAATTTTAAGTCGCGAGAAAGATAAAGATACCATTGCTGAGTTTAAAAGAGAAGGTGCAATGAAATATGTAGTTAAGGACGATTATTTTATAGATACGCTTATTGATACAATTGAAGGACATTTTACCACTGTGGAATAATTCTTATAGACCTTTTCAGTGCTGCTAATCGCCTGCATTTTTTTTCTTTTTTTATTCTGATAAATATTTCTACTTTTGCACGACCTAAAACGGGGAAGGTGAAACTTGTAAATCAATATAGTATACCTTTTACAGGTTTGAAGGAAGAGGAACATGAGTTTATCTTCGATTTTGGGGAGAAGTTCTTTAATAAGTATGAGGTACTTGAAGCCAGAGGGGGGAAGTTAAAAGCTTTGGTTTTTCTTGTGAAAAAGCCAAATATGCTTAGGCTCGACATACAATTGAGAGGGACATTAGATTTACAGTGTGATCGATGTCTGGAAACATTCTCATACCCGATAGCATATTCGGGGAGTCTTATAGTCAAATTTGGACTTAATATAGAAGAAAGTACCGATGAAATCTGGGTTGTGAATCCAAATGAACATGAGCTTGATCTGGAGCAATATTTTTTTGAATGCATTGGTTTAAGCCTTCCAATTCAAAAAATCCACCCGGATGACTTATCAGGAAATTCAGGATGTGATACTGAAATGCTGAAAATTTTAAATGCATATAAGATTTCCTCAACAGGAGAAAAGACAGAAAATGATCCTCGTTGGGATAAACTGAAAGATTTATTGAATAATACTTAAAATTTAAATATAAAATGGCACATCCTAAAAGGAAAATATCAAAACAGAGACGAGACAAAAGACGGACGCATTACAAAGCGACTGAACCAACTCTTGGAACATGTCAGAATTGCGGTGCCACAGTACAATACCACAGGGTATGTTCTGAGTGTGGGCATTATAGAGGTAAACTGGCGATAGAAAAAGAAACCACTATATAAACTTTCAACAACCTGATTCTTTATGAGAATTGGAATTGATATCTTGGGTGGTGATTTTGCCCCCGAAGCAACTGTTCGCGGCTCGATACTAGCTTTTGGTGAATTATCAGGGAAAGCTAGTATTGTGGCAATTGGCGATGAGAAAAGGATAGTTTCTATCTGCGAAAAAGAGGGATTTGATCCTTCTAATTTTGATATTGTTGATACTACCGATAATATTGGCATGGATGAATATCCCGCAAAAGCCTTTTCCAAGAAACCTAATGCAAGTATTCCGTTAGGGTTTAAATTATTGCGGGCAGGAAAAATCGATGGTTTTGCCAGCGCTGGCAATACTGGTGCAATGTTAGTTGGAGCGATCCAGGTAGTTAAATTGGTTCCTGGAATTCTCAGGCCGTGCATAACAGCTGCTGTTCCAAAAAATTCAGAAATTCCTACCATTTTACTTGATGTAGGGATTAATCCGGATTGTAAACCTGATGTGCTTTATCAATATGCAGTTTTAGGCTCATTGTATGCTGAATTGGTATATAATGTAGAAAAACCAAGGGTAGCACTTTTCAATATAGGTACAGAGGAAGAAAAAGGAAATTTACTTACCAAGGCCACTCATCAGGCAATGAAGGGTACTTCCGACTTTAACTTTATAGGAAATATTGAGGGGAATGATCTTTTCAATGAAGATGTAGATGTTATAGTGTGTGATGGGTTTGTAGGAAATACAATTTTAAAAACCGCCGAAGCCTTTTATACCATGTTTTTGAAACGAAAGATTAAGGATGAATTTTTTAATAGATTCAATTATGAAGATCATGGTGGTACGCCAATTTTAGGAATTAATGCTCCTGCAATTATCGGACATGGAATTTCAGGGCCAAATGCCATTAAGAATATGATATTACACACTGCAAATGTGGTGGAGGCAAAATTGTCAGAAAAAATTAAACACGCTTTCGAATAATGACAAATATCAGAGCAGCGATTACAGGAGTTGGAGGATATGTCCCAGATGACATTCTCGACAATCATGAATTAAGCAGAATGGTTGATACTTCAGATGAATGGATTACTCAACGTGTAGGGATCAAAGAAAGGAGAATTCTTAAAGAAGAAGGGAAGGCTACTTCAGATTTAGCAGTAATGGCAATTCAAGAAGTATTGAAAAAAACCAATACCAATCCTGAAGAAGTTGATTTACTTATATGCCCAACTATTACTCCTGACTTAATTGTCCCGGCAATGTCCAATCTCGTTGGTGAAAAACTAGGATTGAAAAATGCATTTAATTTTGATTTAAGTGCAGCATGCTCTGGTTTCATCTATGGTTTGGAAGTTGCTAGCCGTATGATTGAAAGTGGTGCATATAAAAAAGTGATACTGGTAGGTGCTGAAAAGATGTCTTCCATTACAGATTATACTGATCGATCAACTTGTGCTTTATTTGGTGATGGAGCCGGAGCTGTATTATTGGAGCCAACAAATGAAGATGTAGGAGTCATTGATAGAATAATTGGATTTGATGGCGCTGGAGCAAAACATTTGCATGTAAAAGCAGGAGGTTCTCTAAAACCAGCTTCTCGGGAAACCATAGATAACAGGGAGCATTATGTATATCAGGAAGGAAAAGCAGTTTTTAAGATTGCTGTTTCTGTAATGTCTGATATTGCTGTTAAAATTATGCAGCGCAATAACATTAGCCCGGATAAGCTGGCCTGGCTTGTTCCTCATCAGGCAAATATGAGAATAATTGAAGCTGTTGCCAGACGAATGGAGATAGAAAGAGAACAAGTGATGATTAACATTCAAAATTACGGCAATACAACAGCTGCCACTATACCTCTTTGTCTTTGGAATTATGAAAATCAACTTAAGAAGGGAGACAATTTGATATTAACTGCTTTTGGAGCTGGCTATACCTGGGGCAGTATATACCTCAAATGGGCATATGATGCCAAGTAAGATATTAACCCGGTTCAGCCGGGTTTTTTTGTATTTTATTAGTTTTATTGATCTTATTAATTTATATATCTTTACTGTTTAATAGATAACGGATAAAAATTATCAGCAAAAATGGCAAAATACATTGAACAAGAAAACAATACAATCAATCTGATTGGAGCTGGAACTAATATTAAAGGACACATAGAATCTTCCGGAGATATCAGAATTGACGGAACACTTCATGGCAATATTCGCACCAAAGGGAAAGTTGTAATTGGTAATACCGGAATAGCAAAGGGCGAAGTGCAATGTAAAAATTCAGATGTTGAAGGGAAAGTGGAAGGTAAAATTCTGGTTCAGGAATTGCTTTCCTTAAAAGCTACTTCAATTATTTTGGGCGACATTAGTGCTAAAAGACTGGCAATTGAGCCAGGTGCGAGATTTACCGGAAATTGTCAGATGAATGCTACCGATACTCCTTTTAAAGATACTGAGCAAACCAAAAATGGCGAGCAATCTGCCCCACAGGAAGAACAAAAAAAGACTAAATAATTACTTCAATTATTCTGGAATAGTTTTTCAAATGGCTTTAATTATTCTTGCAGGTACCTGGGGAGGTATTAAGCTAGATGAAAAACTGATGTTGAATTTTCCAATATTTACTGTTGCCCTTTCTTTTCTTTCTGTTATTCTTGCAATGTATTTTATGTTAAAGGAATTTATTCGTAAAAAATAATATGAGTACTCATTTTCGCAAATTCTTCATTATTAACACAATTGCAACTATTGCCTTACTGATTTTGGGCACTGTATTATTCACAACACATTTTTCAGAGTATTATCATTTTTTTTATATTATTCTTCTATTGCTTACCTATGCTGTAAATCTTACTGTGTTTTACCTTGTTACAAAAGATGCGGGAAGAGCTGATAATTCATTGCTTATTGTTGTTAAATCCTTTGCAATCAAGTTTTTCTCTTATCTTACCCTGGCTCTTGTTTTTCTGCTTTTTTCAAAAACGCCGGAAATTAAAATTACGTTTGTCATTATTCTTTTTAGTCTTTATATAGTATTTACGGTTTTAGAAATATCTTATTTGATAAGGTTTTTTAAAACGGGATAAGAATTTTTTCATATTAAATTTTCTTTATTAACTTTAATTGAAAATGAATTGACTGATATGATTCGGGAAGGTAGATTTTTAAAGCTGTTAACTGGGGCGTTGGTAATTGGAGTATTTTGTACAATTCCGATAATGGCTTCCGATAATGGAGAAGAAGTTCATGAGGAATCTTCGGGGCATGAAAAATTTGAACCGGGAAAATTTATCTTTGATCATATAGGTGATTCATACGAATGGAACATCATTGATATTGGGCACAATTCAATTAGCATACCACTTCCGATTATACTTTTCAGTAAAGAAAAAGGGGCCGTCTTTTTTATGTCTTCAAAATTTAAGCATGAACATGATTCCTACAATGGATTTCATGTTGGACTAGAGGGAGAATTAGTTGGAGGTAAAGACGCGAAAGGGAAAATTGTAGAAACTTTATCAGATGGTACCAGAACACTACCTTTTGATATTTCCATAACAAAAAATATTGTAGCACTTTTTTTTAGTATTATACTCATACTGATAATTTTCATAAATGTTGGCAAAGCTTATAAAAGAAACCCCAACCAACCTCCAAGAGGACTGCAATCTTTCTTAGAACCTGTTATTCTTTTCATTCGTGATGAGGTAGCCAAACCATCAATTGGGGAGAAAAAATATGAACCATTTATGCCATTTCTCCTGACTGTTTTCTTTTTCATTTGGATTAATAATATGTTGGGATTAATTCCTATTTTCCCCGGAGGTGCTAATGTAACAGGAAATATTGCTGTTACTATGGTATTGGCTTTATGTACATTTGTGATTACCACCATAAAGGGGAATAAGAATTATTGGCAACATATCTTCAATACTCCGGGTGTGCCGATATGGCTGAAATTACCCATCCCTGTTATGCCGCTGGTGGAAACGATTGGCATTTTCACGAAACCTGTTGTATTGATGATACGACTATTCGCCAATATTACTGCCGGGCATATCATTGGTCTGGGCTTTTTATCATTGATCTTCATTTTTGCAGGAATTCACCCTTTTTTGGGCTATGGTGTTTCAATAGTATCAATAATGTTTATGATTTTTATGACATTACTTGAATTATTGGTCGCATTTATACAAGCTTATGTTTTTACGTTTTTATCAGCGATCTATTTTGGGATGGCTGTTGAAGACCATCATTAATTCATCTTAATATATATAACTATGTTATTAACTATTTTACTTCAGGCAGGGGCAACATTAGGCTTAGCAAAAGCTGCCGGAGCTCTTGGAGCAAGTATTGCAACAATTGGTGCAGGCTTAGGCATCGGGAAAATTGGGGGAAATGCAATGGAAGCCATTGCACGTCAGCCCGAAGCAGCCGGTGATATACGAGCAAATATGATTGTAGCCTCAGCGCTTATCGAAGGAGTTGCTTTATTTGCTGTAATTATTTCACTACTTGCGGTAGTGCTTTAAAAACTTCGGAAGTTACAGCGGTTGGCTGTAACTTCTGATTAAAACTATTACTATGGGACTTTTAATGCCGCATACCGGAACGGTAATTTGGATGTTAATAGGATTCTTAACAGTCTTTTTTCTTTTAAAAAAGTTTGCTTGGAAGCCAGTTTTGAATGCTCTTAAACAAAGAGAAGAAACTATTGAGAATGCCCTTAAGGCTGCCGAGGCTGCAAAAAAAGACATGGAAAGGCTTAATGCAGATAATGAAAGGATTATTGCCGAGGCAAAACTGGAACGAGACAGGATTCTTAAAGAAGCACGCGAGCTGAAAGAGGCTATTGTTATCGATGCCAAAGAATATGCTGGTTCTGAAGCTCAAAAATTAATTGAAACCGCCCGCAAGAATATCAAGGCAGAAAAAGAAACTGCTATAAAAGAAATCAGTGATCATGTTGCTCAACTATCTGTTTTAATATCTGAAAAATTACTTCAAGAAAAACTAACAGATAACCAGGAGCAAAAGGAGTTGATTGACAGACTTCTCAGAGAAGTAAAAACACACTAAGTTGATTGGTTGATGAATGATAGCTTGATTACCGTAAGATACGTTAAAGCACTATACCAGCTGGCTGAGGATAGTGGGAAACATGATGCTGTTAAGATAGACATTGAATCTTTGCTGGAATGCATTAATGAATTGCCGGAATTTAGTGATTTTCTTAATAATCCCCTGCTTAAAACTAGTCAGAAAATAAAACTTATTGATGAACTGTTTAAGAATAAGATCCAGGATTTGACTTTGCGATTCCTGCATTTAATTATAGAAAATAGACGGGAAATGCATTTGTTCAATATGTGTCATTATTTTAATAGTTATTATATAAAGAACATTGGAATCGAAGAAGCCTCAATAATAACAGCAAATAAATTATCCGCTGCGCATAAAAAGGAAATATTAGATTTTATAACAAAGAAGTTTAAAATTAAAATTGAATTAAAGGAAGAAGTGGATCCAGCAATTATAGGAGGATTTGTACTTCGGATTGAAGATCTACAGATCAATGCCAGTTTAAAGGCACAACTTAATAAGATAAGGCGAGAGCTAATTAATTTTTAAATTTTAATATAATGTCAGCAATAAAACCTTCTGAAGTATCCAAAATATTAAAAGAGCATTTAAAGGGAATTCATACAAACGTTGAACTGGAAGAGGTTGGAACTGTCTTACAGATTGGTGATGGAATAGCAAGAATACATGGGATGAATAATGTAAGGGCTAATGAAATGATCGAATTCAGTTCCGGGGTTGTAGGGATTGTACTAAATCTTGAGGAAGATAGCGTGGGGGCTGTATTGCTTGGATCATCAGAATCTGTTAAAGAAGGGGATTTAGTTAAACGCACAAAGAGAATTGCATCTATTCGGGTAGGAGAGGGTTTGCTTGGCAGAATAGTAGATACTTTGGGAGAACCTATAGACGGAAAAGGAGCGATACACGGAAAAACTTATGAATTACCACTTGAAAGAAAAGCCCCGGGTGTAATATATCGTCAACCGGTAAATGAACCTCTTCAAACAGGCATTAAAGCTATTGATGCTATGACTCCAATTGGAAGAGGACAGAGGGAATTAATTATTGGAGATAGGCAAACAGGAAAGACAGCAATTGCTATAGACACCATTATCAACCAGAAGGAATTTTATGACAAAGGTGAGCCCGTATACTGTATATATGTATCCATCGGACAAAAAGGCTCTACCGTAGCGAATATTGCTAAAACACTTGAAGCCAATGGAGCAATGAGCTATACAGCAATTGTTGCAGCCAATGCTTCCGATCCGGCGGCACTGCAATATTATGCTCCATTTGCAGGAGCTTCAATCGGAGAATATTTCAGAGATACAGGCCACCCTGCATTGATAATTTATGATGATCTTTCTAAACAGGCTGTATCTTACAGGGAAGTGTCCTTATTGCTGCGTCGTCCTCCTGGGCGTGAAGCATACCCGGGAGATGTCTTTTATCTGCATTCCCGTCTTCTTGAAAGAGCTGCAAAAATTATTGAAAATAATGAAATTGCTGCCACCATGAATGATTTGCCTGATGTACTAAGGCCCAAGGTTAAGGGAGGAGGTTCACTAACAGCTTTGCCTATTATCGAGACACAGGAAGGAGATGTTTCTGCATATATTCCCACTAATGTTATCTCTATTACTGATGGACAAATATTTTTGGAATCTAATCTTTTCAATGCGGGTGTTCGGCCAGCAATCAATGTAGGAATTTCAGTATCACGTGTGGGAGGAGCAGCTCAGATCAAATCAATGAAAAAAGTTGCCGGAACGCTCAAACTTGATCAGGCGCAGTACAGAGAACTTGAAGCCTTTTCAAAATTCGGATCTGACCTTGATGCAACTACTCTTGCTGTTCTGGATAAAGGAGCAAAGAATGTTGAGATATTGAAACAGGGGCAATACCAACCCCTATCCGTTGAGAAGCAGGTGGCGATAATCTATTGTGGTTCCAAAGGTCTTTTGTCTGAACTACCATTGGAAAAAGTCAAGGAATTTGAGAAAGAATATTTGGATTTTCTGGAATTAAAACATAAGAATGTTCTTGATAAAATCAGAGATGGCAAAGTTGATGAGGAAGTGGAGAAACTTTTGGTGGCGGTGGCAAAGGATATTGTTGAACGATTGAAGTAAATTATACTAAAATAGACATCTGGTATGTCCAGTTTGAAAGAAGTACGTACACGACTTACATCGGTTAAATCTACCCGGCAGATTACCAGCGCCATGAAAATGGTATCGGCTGCAAAACTCAGACGTGCGCAGGATGCTACTATCCAGCTGAGACCATATGCCAATAAACTCCTTGAAATATTGCAGAATTTAACTCAAACTTTGGATGATGAACTTGATTGCCAATACGGGAAGGTCAGAGAATTAAATAGAGTTTTATTAATTGTGATTTCTTCAAATAAGGGATTATGTGGAGCATTCAATGCGAATATCTCAAAAAGAACACAGGCTTTAATTGGGTTGGAATACCAGAGATTCTACGAAAAGGGAAACCTGGACATAATTGCATGTGGTAAAAAGGCTGCTGAATTGTTGGTAAGTTCCGGATACAATATCATGGAAACACATCATGATATTATTGATGACTTGAATTACGAACAGGTTAAAGTTCTTGCCAAAAGATCAATGAAAGAATTTCTTGAAAAGAAATACGATGCGATAAAGATCGTATACAATCAGTTTAAGAATGCCGTAGTACAGGAACTTACTGTTGAGCAATTTTTACCAATAGAAAATCCTGAAGTTGAGGAAGGGGAAATTGAAAATGAGAATAATCTGAATTTTATTTTTGAACCCTCTAAACAACAAATAGTACAGATGCTCATCCCTAAATCATTAAAAATTCAGATGTTTAAAGCATTTTTGGATTCTGTTGCATCTGAACATGGAGCAAGGATGACTGCTATGCATGCAGCCACTGACAATGCTACACAACTTATTAAGGATCTTCAACTCGAATACAACAAAGCCAGACAGGCAGCTATTACAACTGAAATTCTGGAGATTGTCGGTGGGGCTGAAGCTCTGAGAGGGTAATACCTCTAATTGGGGTCTTAAAAATTCCATTTCAATCGTAAGAAAGCAAAGTTACTTTTTGACCATTCACTTTTTAGAGTCATTGGATTTTTGTACTTAAAAGCAAAAAACTGGAAAAAGGCTGCAAGCGAAAGATTATCACCAATAGATAAATCCACACTTGGCCCCACGAACAATCCCGTAATATCTTTATCGAAAAAATACATTCCAGCCAAAGTTGTGTTTATGATAGGATTTATAGGATAAGAAACCTGTCCGAAGGCATTGTACTTTGTAACAGTAAGAGTTTTAACACTTTGTGTCCCCCCATAAAAATTCAGAAATGAACTCCCAGACAATTGTACGTTGCTGTTGTAGAAAAACTCGAACATAAGGTAAGTCTGATTTGAAAAGGAATAGTCCATAGCCAGACTGGCTAGCAATAAATTCTTTGAAAAAATATCATCATTCAATGAATAAAAATAGCTCATCTCTCCACGAATACTCAAATTACTTATTGCCCCTGAAAATCCAAAACCTCCCACAATATCTTTATCTTCCCACTTTATTGTTGGGAAGGTATCAAGTTCTAGTTTATTTGACTGACTAAAATAACCCCCCATAATTTGAAAATCAGTATTCCATTTGTTAAAATGAAACAGGGCGCCAGCGGTAATTTTTCCCGCACTATCGGCTTTTACTGCGACATCAATGGATGATGTAAAACTTGTATAGTACTGCATTCGTATTGCATCTGCCCCAGGTTTTTCTTCATAGTCAAAGTCAAAAAAATTATAAGAATTGAACAGGTCATTTGGATTCCATACAAAGGTTTGCCCCCAGTTGATTCTTTGTCGCCCTACTATAAATTCAAACTGGTTATATGTATATTTAAGCCAGGCTCTGTCTATCCCCAGAGACAAAAGATACTGATCAGCAAATTTGTATTGAAAGGTAAGAGGCAGGAAGTATTTTTCCTTATTAAATCCATTTTCAATTGGCGTTATCTTAACAAATTCCCCGGCAATCAATTGATTTCTGAACTGGATAGATCCGCTTATTCGTTTGCTGGGATACCAGTCGAAATTAAGGCGGTTGTGAAGCAATACCTGCCAGGCAGATGAATCTTCCATCCAAAACAGGGATGGCATTCCTGAAAGGTAACCATGGAAATCGAGTGATGAGAGTTTATTGCTTTCCTGAGCAATTCCCATTTGGAAAAAGGGAATAAAAAGCATGATGAGAAGATATTTTTTCATGATTCAGCCTTCACTTTTTGGAAAAATAGGTTTCGTAGAAACAATAAGGGAGCTATAATTTGGAGGAACATTATAGTATTGATGATAACATTAAATGTTGCTCCATAATACAGGGAAACAGATGAGTCAAGAATGTACCAGATAAGTATTGGATAAAATATACTCCGCCATGCCCATTTTTCCCCTTTCCTGAAGGGATGATACACAATGTAAAGCATGGAGCTTCCCCATGCTGACATAATTGCACCGCTGATTCCGACCAGCCATCCTTTCATTAAAAGAACAGATTGCTCAGGTAGCCGCCCGGAATAAAAGACACGGTTTATTTGTTTATTAAGGATCTCAGCATATGCAGTATTTCCAAGAATAACAAGAAAAACTCCTGCTGCAATGACAATGAACATAGTGATTTTTAACCAGCCCATCCAGAATTTTTCTGCTGTCATTTTCAATAGAATTTTGTATTTGACGTCAGTGATATTGAGGTTATTTTACTTCATCGTTTAAAATTTTCCCGTCTTCAAGAGTAATTACCCTTCGGGCTTTTTTAACCACCCTGGCATCATGCGTAGAGAAAATGAATGTGATTTTCTCTTCCTTATTTAGCTTCTCCATAATATCCAACAGGTTTTCTGTAGATTTTGAATCCAGATTGGCAGTAGGCTCATCGGCCAGGATAAATTTTGGCTTCGATGCCAAAGCCCTTGCAACAGCAATGCGCTGCTGTTGTCCTCCAGATAATTTTGATGGGCGGCTGTCCAAACGCTCACCTAATCCAACTGCTTCCAAAAGTTCCTTTACACGCTTATCCCGTTTTTCTTTCGAAACTCCCTGCATTTCCATCACAAACTCTGTGTTTTCTTTTGCTGTTAGTACCGGAATCAAATTGTATGATTGAAATACAAAGCCAATATTGTGCAGACGAAAATCAATAAGTTTTGATCCTTTCAATGTACTTATATTAATACCTCCAATATTGATTTCTCCTGAAGTTGGATTATCTAAACCACCAATTATATTCAGCAATGTAGTTTTGCCTGATCCTGAAGGGCCAACGATAGCAGCAAATTCACCTTCTTCAAATGATAGGTTTACGCCATTTACAGCGTGTACTTCAACTTCTGAATCGTTGTATATTTTTTCAACGTTTTTGATATCTATTACTTTCATGATATGTTAGTTTAATGTTTTACAATTTCGTTAGTTTGAATATTATTCTGTCCTGAGAGCTTCAACCGGATTGAGTTTAAGTGCTTTACGTGCCGGCCAGATGGATGAAATCATTCCGGTTGCAATGACCATGATCGTAATAACAACATAATTCAACCATGTTACTGAAGGATAGACGATGGAGGCATAGCCTAAGGCTTCAAATCCTTCACTCCACATTTCAAAATTGATACCTGTTTTACTTAATATTTGTAAAATTATTCCACTGAAAATCATACCGACTACTGCACCTGTGAGTGTTAGTAAGGTAGATTCGATCATGATCATACTGAAAACCCTTTTTTTGTTCATTCCGATTGCCATAAGCATGCCGAGTTCTTTTACTCTTTCCAGAACCGACATTAACATCGTATTTATTACTCCAAAGGCCAGGGCTAAAAGAATAATACCAACATAAATGTATCCCATTATATTGCTGAAATCGGTATACATTGCAATTTCCGGAGAAAGTTGTTTCCAGGACATTACATCCTGCTGAGGTAGATATTCTCCAAGCTTTTTTGCAAGGCTTACGCCTGTTTCATTATCTGTTGACAAAATGGCTATTTCATGAACCTCTGAATCAGTTAATCCAGTATATCTGTTGAGTTGTTTTCTTTCAACAAAAGCATTCATGGCGTCGAAAGCTGAATTATCAGTTTTATAAATGCCTCTTACTTTAAAAACCGGATTAGTGATTATACCTTGCTTATCCTGTATGGTAAGTTCTATATTTGTTCCGATTCTGTAAAATGAAAAATATTTCAGAAGTTTTTTTGAATACTCCTTAAATTCAGCCTTTGTAAGAACATTCTGTAATCCTTCCTTAAAGTCCTTTTCTTTTCGGAATCGTTTTGATCCAATACCCTTAATCTTTTGAATTACTTCTACAGGATAGTCTTCCGGATTCATGGCAACCAATTTTTCTTCTGTTATTTGGTAGTTGAGTAATTTTAGGTTTTCGGCTGCTTTACTTCCAATTACTATGGAAGGTCTTCGATGATTCCCTTCAAAAAACTCCCCTTCAACAAGTCTTTTATATACCTCTGAAACCAATTTTTCATCTTTGGGATCAATTCCTTTAAGAACAAAACCAGAGGCAGCCCATGATGTTTTTGCCATGGCAAATTGTTTTACGCGCGGAGAATAGGCCACGACAGATTTCATGGTATCTAAAATCCCTGTAACTTTTTCATAATCATTTACAGTGTATTGGATATCTTCGTTGTACATGAACTCAGGATTATGAATTTGTACATGAGAGACTTCAGTATATATGCTGCTATGAACACGTTGTTCTATCCATCCCTGCATAATTCCTGTGGCCATAACTCCACCAAAGATTCCCAGCATTACGGCAATAATAACAACAAGACTTCGTGTTTTATTCCGCCAAACATTTTTCCAACCAATTGCTAGTATCATAACTTATGTATTAAAATTATTTATGCTCTTAGAGCATCAATTGCTTTCATATTTAAAACCTTACGTAAAGGAAAAAGACAGGATAGTACCACCATTAGGGTAACAATTAATCCCTGCCAGAGTACGTACATATCAATCCATGCCAATGGCATTATAGCCTCAAAGCCCAAATCTTCCATCACCTGGGCCATATCGCCAGTTAGGCGTATAGGATTATTATGAAGAATCCATAATATCGGAAGGCTTAAGGCTGTTCCTGACATAACTCCTATTAATCCCATAAAAATCATTTCAAGAATGAGAATTATTGCCAACCTGGTTTTTCTCATTCCGATAGAAATAAGAACTCCGAATTCTCTTTTTCTCTCATGAATCATCATGAGGACGGTACCTATTATTCCAAAGAAAATAATAAAATATAATAGCGCCATAAAAGCCTGCCCACTTTGATTATCGCTTTCAATTTGCTGTGCCAGTACCTCATCAAATTCTTCCCAGTTTTTCACGACAATGTTCTTATCTGGCAAAAGATCATTGAGTTTTTTTTGGGTTGCCTTCATGTTTTTGTCGCTGTTGTCATTTAAATTTATTGCAAGTGTGGTTACCCTGTTTTCGAAACCAAGGAAGTACTGGGCAGAATTCAGAGTCATGTAAATCAGTTTATTATCAAGCTCTGGATTTGCAATGGTAATGATTCCCCGAACCGGATAAAGATTTGCAGCTGTAGCTCCATGGTATCCCTGGCCAAATAGAATAAGAGTATCGCCAATGCTCAGATTTAAGTATTTTGATAAGCGATCGGACACCAACACCCCATCATCATCATCCGTAAGGTATCGACCGGGGAAATAGCTTATCTCTCCAATAATATCTATAATTTCCTTGTCCTTATTTTTTTTCAGATCAAGATCCATTGCGATAGTTCCGGTATTTGTGAAGGATTTATTTGCTATGAGATTCAATTTTTCTTTGATTTTCTGTGGCAATCGATCCTCCTTCATTAACTTTTCAAGAATATCTTTTGTAATGCGGTAATGAACAATAAGATTTGCCGGATTTGATAAATCAGATTCTTTTACCGGGTCAATACCAATAATAAGTGCTCCTTTTGTCTGGTTTCCTGAGGAAGCAAGGGCAAAAGATTCTACTCTTGGAACCACTGCCCGAATTCCGCCGGCATTTTCCAGGAGTTGCATCAAAGAGTCATTTACCTGGAAAGTATTTTCCAGAGAGGGATCATCCTGATAGTCGATATTTTGAACTTGCAGGAAACCTGAAAAAGATTCAATGGCATTCTTGATCATGTGATCATAAAATCCAAGTTGGAAAGATCTCATGATCAGGGCGAAAAAAACTGCAAACAGTATGGATGCTGAAGTAATTGCAGTTCTTTTTCTGTTTCGCCATAAATTGCGTCTTGCTATTTTTATAAGTTTCATGATAGAATTACTAAATGATTATTAACTAGCGTACACGCTTCATATTTTGAATGGAGAAGAAACTATCATCAATCGGCACATTAAATTGTATGCTGGCAATATCAACAATGGTTTTTTGATTGTCTTCTTCTGAAGGAATTATCTCAAATTGTGTAGGCAATATTCGTCCACTCATATTTTTTATATTATGACCCAACTCTGTTTTCACCAGGTAATCATCTTCATCGTAGTATTCCGATTTTAATAATAGATCATCTTGCTTTGTGATCCAGAAAATGATTTTACCCCAAACAACGGGGGCATCAGGTTTAGGAATTAGCTTGATGATATAACATTCCCTGCTTTCCAGAGATTCCTCGCCAATAATTTCATGCGTATAGTCAACGACGATGGAGCGTTGATTGAGCAGATCATCATTCGTATAATCTGAACCCATCCATCCTTGCGAAAGCATGGAAGGAGGGAGCTTGATTGTACGGCTGATTGTTGGATTCCAGCTCCACATCTCTCGGTTGAGCTTTAAGAAAGTCTGCCCTTTTTCTTTGGCGGGTGCAGTTACAAGAATCAGGGAGTTCTCTGTTCCCTTAGTCCATGATTTAAAAGTAATAGTGCGTTCCCAGGTCGGACGAATAATTTTCATGGTCATCACACTGATACTTGACTTTTCTCCACGCATTTTGTCATCAGCACGCTTTACAATTTCGGTAGCATCCTGAGCGTATCCGAATTGGGAAAAGAATAATAGAATTACGCTTGTTGTGAATACATTTTTCATGGTGATAAATTTTATTGTTGTGTTATTTTTTATCATTCATTCTGCAATATCTTTTAATAAGCTCATCTCTTATACTATCAAGAGGAAACATGTCAGGTTTCATTACATAGTCAATGGTTATGCCATCGAGAAGTGCACCAAATAATATTGCTTCAATCATTGGGTTTTCAAATCCGGCATTTGTGAAATAATCAACCGTCATTTTGGTTAATGGTATGTAAAGATCTTCAATACGTTTTTCTATTAATTTAAACACTGAAGTTTGCAGAGTAATTGACATGTACAATTTCCAAAAGTCTCTTTGCTCCTTAATGATTCGGAAAGTTTCAGTTAAAAAAAATTCCATTTCTGGAACTTCAAGAATTCCATCTTTATTAGGGTCGAAAATTTCAATTAACTCATCTATGCCTTTGTCTAGAATTGCTTTTAGCAGTTCTTCCTTGCTTTCAAAATAATTGTATAACAGGCCCTTAGAAATGTTGGCCTTCTTTGCTATCTGGCTAATTGAAGTATTTTCATAGCCATGAAGAGCAAACAATTCCATGGCAACATTCATGATAAGCAGCTTTTTTTCTTCCCGTATTTCTTCAAATTGTTTTGTTGTTCTGGGTGTCATAGTCTTTGTTTAAAATTAAGACTGAACGTTTAGTCATTGAATAGACCTTTTAAAATGCGGTTTGCAGCCGCATGATTATTGATTGAACGTTCGGTCAAATATAAAACAATATTAAATACATGTCAAGAAAAAAATGGATTAATTTACTAATTTATTTTTATCTGACTGTTTATTAATGCATTAGGTCTTCAATCTCATCTGCTTCAATAGTAATATTTTCCATGAGATCAATATTTCCGTCTTTTGTAATGAGGATATCATTTTCAATTCTTATGCCTATTCCTTCCTTAGGAATGTATATCCCAGGTTCGCATGTAAGAACCATTCCTGGTTCAAATACAGTTTCTTTTGTCCCCAGATCATGTACATCCAGGCCCATAAAGTGCGATGTGCCATGCATGTAATATTCGAACCACAGTCCGGACTCTCCTTTGTGTTTTTTCACATCCTCTTTTGAATACAATCCAAGTTTGATGTGTTCTTCTTCCCACATTTTACAAACTTTCTTATGGAATTTATTGATGCTTGTGCCAGGTATCATTAGGCTGCGGGCATATTTGAAAATACTGAGAGTTGCATTGTAAAGATCTCTCTGGCGATCAGTGAATTTTCCATTTGCAGGTATGGTTCTTGAAAGGTCTGCAGAGTAATTGGCATATTCTGCCCCAAAATCCATAAGAATTAGATCTCCATCCTTGCATTGATTATGATTTTCGGTATAATGCAGAATGCAAGCATCTTTGCCACTGGCTACAATAGGCGCATAAGCATGTCCGGAGGCTCCATTTTGTACAAATTCATAATTGATCAAGGCTTCTATTTCATATTCTTTCATTCCTGGTTTTGTTTCTGCAAGAACTTTTTTGAAAGCCTCATTTGTAATTCGAATGGCTTCTTTGATCAATGCAATTTCCGGATCGGATTTAATAAGCCTTAATTCCTGCATAACGGGAGCCAATCGCTCAAACTGATGCAAGGGATATTTGCTTTTCATTTGGTTGGCAAAATCGGCATCGCGTGATGTAATTTCAGGATTGAATTTTGGTAATTCCGGAACATTGCAATAGATGTGTTTAACTTCACTGCTTATACTATGAAACACGCTTTCAAAATCATCTATTAGCTTTATAGTAGCAATTGCGGAAATATTATGAGCTTCCTTTAAAGTCAGTTTGTGTCCCTCCCATGTTTCCAGTAATTTATTACTATGGAGGATAAAAAGCACTTCCTTAAATTCTTTTGCATGAGCGTTAGGTGCAATCAATAGAATGGATTTTTCCTGTTCGATCCCTGTCATATAGAAGAAATCTGAATTTTGCCGGTAAGGATGGTATTGATCCCCATTCCTTGGCATCTGGTAATTGGCAAATAGGATGGCTATTGAATTTGGTTTTAATTTCTCACAAAGCCTTTTTCTGTTTTCGAAAAAGAACTTATTATCGATTGGATTGTATCTCATAAGTATAAAATTCTATACGTAAATATATGTTCGATTTAAGACTTACATTGTACTAAATATGAAATCTTAGTGAATTCTTGGTGATTTCGTACCTTTGTGGCAAAAAGAATCAGGAACATTAGCCACTAAATCACGAAGACACTAAAGAGACGCTAAGTAATAATGCTATAATAATATCAATCTCTAATTTAGAACAATACTTAAAGTAATAGTGAATTTAATCAATGATGATGGAAATCATTGCTTTTTAGGTCAATCATTTGCTAGTTTTACCTTGCAAAATGGTTAATAACAAAATATATTTGAAGCCTATCCGGGATATGGATAGTTCCTTTTAATTTAGTTCCATAACAATGAGCAATTTATTTAGTTCGTCTATTGGCAAAAAGCTTGTAATGTCTCTCGCAGGGCTTTTTTTAATTGTATTTCTTCTTGTACACCTTGTAATTAATCTGCTTGTATTATTGGAATCTCCCGAGGCTTTTAATCTTGCTGCCCATTTTATGGGAACAAATATTATCATAAAGCTTATGGAGATTACACTTTTTGGAGGATTTCTGCTGCATATGATTTATGCCACTATTGTATCAATTCAAAACTGGATAGCAAGACCCAGGGGATACAAGAAAGCAAATTATTCGCAGACATCTGTATTATCGAAATACATGGTTCATACAGCTGTTGTATTAACCATTTTCCTGGTACTTCACTTACTTGATTTTTATGTGAAAGCAAAGTTTTATGGGGAAATTGGAGAAGTTACTTACAAAGGGAAAGAAGTTCATGATATGGCATCCCTTGTTATTGCAAGATTTCAGATTCAGTGGGTTGTATGGATATATATTGTTGCTTTGTTGGGTCTTGGTTTTCATTTGCACCATGGATTCCAGTCTGCCTTTCAGACATTAGGGATTAACCATCCGGTTTATACACCTTTTATAAAGGCTGCCGGATTTATTTATACGGTTATAATCACTGTTGGTTTTATTAGCATTCCTGTTCTGGTGTATTATTTAAAGTAGAAATGTAATTAAAAATTGTGATGGCTAAACTTGACTCAAAAATACCTGAAGGATCTTTAGCAGATAAATGGTCAAATTACAAGGCCAGTCAAAAATTAGTAAATCCTGCTAATAAAAGAAAGCTAGATATCATTGTTGTTGGGACTGGTCTTGCCGGAGCTTCAGCCTCAGCAAGTCTGGGTGAAATGGGCTTCAATGTGAAAACTTTCTGCTACCAGGATAGTCCCAGAAGGGCCCATAGCATTGCCGCCCAGGGGGGGATTAATGCAGCAAAGAATTACCAGAACGATGGTGACAGCATATATCGTCTTTTTTATGACACTATCAAAGGGGGGGATTATCGGTCCAGAGAAGCCAATGTTTATAGGCTTGCTGAAGTCAGCAATCTTATCATTGATCAATGTGTGGCGCAAGGAGTTCCTTTTGCCAGGGAATATGGAGGTTTGCTTGATAATCGTTCTTTTGGAGGAGCTCAGGTATCACGTACTTTTTATGCCCGTGGCCAAACAGGTCAGCAATTGCTTCTGGGAGCATATAGTGCTCTTATGAGACAGGTAAGTAAAGGTTCCGTAAAAATATATCCTCGTCATGAAATGCTTGATGTAGTTATAATAGGAGGGAAAGCCAGGGGTATTATAACAAGAAATTTGATTACTGGAAAGATTGAACGTCATTTCGCCCATGCTGTTGTTATTGGAAGCGGAGGTTATGGTAATGCATTTTTCCTTTCAACAAATGCCATGGGATCGAACGGAAGTGCTCTTTGGCAGATATATAAGAAAGGGGCTTTATTTGCAAATCCCTCTTTTGTTCAGATACATCCTACCTGCATTCCTGTGCACGGAGATTTTCAGTCGAAATTGACCCTGATGAGTGAAAGTTTACGAAACGATGGAAGAATTTGGGTGCCTAAAAATAAAGAAGATGCAGAGGCTATTCGAGAAAATAAACTAAAACCAACGGATTTAAAGGAAGAAGATCGGGATTATTACCTGGAAAGAAGGTATCCGGCTTTTGGCAACCTGGTGCCGCGTGATGTAGCATCAAGGGCTGCAAAAGAGCGTTGCGATGCAGGGTTTGGCGTTGGATCAGGACTTGCAGTTTATCTGGATTTTGAAGATGCCATTAAGCGATTAGGAAAGGATGTAGTGGAACAGCGCTATGGAAATCTCTTTCAGATGTATGAGAAGATCAACGATGAAAACCCGTATGAAACGCCTATGATGATTTATCCCGCCATACATTATACTATGGGAGGAATTTGGGTCGACTATGAATTAATGACAACCATACCCGGATTGTATGCAATTGGAGAGGCAAATTTCTCTGATCATGGTGCAAATCGATTGGGAGCATCGGCATTAATGCAAGGCCTGGCAGATGGTTATTTTGTGCTGCCATACACTATTCAGAACTATTTGGCTGATGAAATACTTACACCAAGAATGAACACTGACCTGGCTGAATTTGCAGAAGCAGAAGAGGCTGTAGATTCCAGGATTGACAGACTTATGGATGTTCGGGGAGATGAATCTGTTGATAGTTTTCACCGAAGATTTGGGTTGAAGCTTTGGGATACAGTAGGAATGGCAAGGAATAAAAACGACTTAAAAAAGGCCATAGAGGATTTCAAACAAATGCGTGAAGATTTTTGGAAGAAGATCAGAATTCCCGGTAAGAAGAACCATTTAAATCCTGAATTGGAAAAGGCAGGAAGAGTAGCAGATTTTATAGAAATAGGAGAGCTGATGGCTCGTGATGCCTTGAACCGTGAGGAATCATGCGGAGGTCATTTCAGGGAAGAATTTCAGACAGAGGAAGGCGAAGCATTGCGCAACGATAAAGATTTCATGTATGTTGCTTCATGGGAATACAAAGGAGAGGGGAAGGCACCTGAATTGCAAAAAGAAGCTTTGAATTACCAGGACATCAAAGTACAAACAAGAAATTATAAGAAGTAGAATTAAAAATCAAAAGGAAGATGGATCTTACACTGAAAATATGGAGACAGGAAAATGCTTCTGCAAAAGGAAGGTTTGAGAGATACCAATTAAGCAATATATCGCCAGACTCATCTTTCCTGGAAATGCTGGACATCCTGAACCAGCAATTGGTTGATAAGTTTGAAATGCCTGTATGCTTTGATCATGATTGCAGGGAGGGTATATGTGGAGCCTGTGGTTTGTATATCAACGGGCGTCCTCATGGGCCGGATGATGCAATAACTACTTGTCAGTTACACATGCGTAAATTTAAAGATGGAGATACTATTGTAATAGAACCATGGCGAGCGAAGCCATTCCCAATTATTAAAGATCTGGTAGTTGACCGATCAGCTTTCGATAAAATTATTGAGGCTGGAGGATATGTTTCTGTAAATACAGGTGGAGTGCCAGATGCAAATGCTATTCCTGTTCCGAAAAAAAATTCAGAAATTGCAATGGATGCAGCCTCATGTATAGGTTGCGGAGCATGTGTGGCAGCATGCAAAAATGCATCAGCCATGTTATTTGTTTCTGCAAAAATTTCTCAATTTGCCATGTTACCTCAGGGTAGGGTGGAAGCTAAAGAGAGAGTTAAGAAGATGGTGGCAAAGATGGATGAGCTTGGATTTGGAAATTGCACAAATACCGGGGCATGTGAAGCTGAATGCCCTAAAGAAATTTCTCTATCACATATTGCAAGGATGAACAGAGAATACTTTGCAGCGAAAATCCTCTAGGAATAAATTATAACTGTTACTTTTCATCCTAAGCTGAAAATCTGCTATGAATCCGTTCCTCAGAATACTCTTATTCCAGGGGGATCATTTTAATTTGTAAGCCAGTTTCAATTTCAAAGTCTTCTACCTCATCTTTTACGTCAGGATCGTCTTTTTCAAAATACCAGTTGATTTCAACATCATTGCCTGCCTGCTGCGATTTTTTAAGTATATCTAACAAATCAAGCAGCAATCGTGAAGAATTTGTGTTGAAATAGGTCAACTTTAAGTTTAAGATAATTGCATTATTCAATTCCAGAGTATATTCTTTAAGCCATTTCAGTAATGGGGTATAAAACTTATATGCTTCTTCCATATAAGATTCACCGATTAATTCGCATACACCAGTTTCTGAATTGAAATTCACCTCAGGATAATATGGAGAATCTGGAACTGCATCAACAATTAAAGTTTTCATATTCTATTATTTTATCGTTTGTTTACTTTGGCTGTTATTATAAAAAAAGAGTAAGTTTCATTTTCAGGTTCAATTCTTAGTTCAAGTGGATTTCCTGTGAGCAATCCCATTTGTATTAATCCAATGTGAGCTCCAATGTCGCGCTTACCTGCCTGGCTTCTTGTAATTCTTTTCAATTCTCTTAATTCATCTTCTTCAAGAGAATTTATTTCTTTGCAATTTTGTTCCAAAATGAGGCCATGTTCTTTGTGAATAGAATTTCCAGTCGAAATTGCATAATAATCCTTTTTTTCGTCAATCCTAAACCATCCGATACCTGACCCGAATGTACGCAAATTGCTATATTGTCTTGCAGAATAGTAAGAAACATTTTGTGTAAGTTCAATAAATACCTTATAAATCTTTCCGACAATTAATCCATTAGCAAGTATATGCTTTTTAGCATAATTGCTGGCAAAAGACACCAGGTCAATATCTATTGGCCCGTGATAACAGATTAAATTATCTTTTGAATTATCAATTTGAAACATTATCAAGTTATTTTTAGACCAGCAAGAGCAATATCATCTCGTTGTTCTTCATTTTGCATGTACTCTTTCAACCTATCTTCGATTAATTTTTTCTGTTCTTGTGATTCCAATTTTGCAGAATCAACAAAAGCTTCTTCCAGTCGAACCCTCCCGAATTTTTTTCTATCAGGGCTGTTTTGATCAATGATTCCGTCAGAGAATAGATAGATCATATCCCCTTTCTCTACCTCAACTGCATAATCTGTGAAGGTTATTTCTCTTTTAGAAAGACTGTATCCGCCAATAGATTTTCTATCACCTCTATGGCTGATAAGCTTATTTTCTTTGTTTTTAATTATGTACAAAGGTCTTTTTGCTCCAGCATAAGTAAGTTTCTTCTTTTTATTAACCTGCAACTCAAGCTTGCATAATGCCATATCCATACCGTCGTTGTTATCAGTCTCTTCTTGCCGAAGTGCAGTCCGGATCATTTGATTTAACATCCCTAATATTTTGGCAGGTGAATCTACCATTTTTTCGGTCACAATTTCATCCAATAGCCTGCTTCCTATCATTGACATGAATGCTCCGGGAACACCATGTCCTGTGCAGTCAACTACTGCAAAATAGACAGATGTAACCTTATTAATCTCCTGTGTGGCAATCCAATAAAAGTCGCCAGAAACAATATCTTTAGGCAAATAAATAATAAAGGGATCGAAATATTTTTCGATTTCTGAAGTGGCTGGCAATATTGCTTGCTGAATAGTTTTTGCATACCTGATACTTGCCCTGATTTCTTTGTTTTGCTTTTCAAGCCACAATCTCTGTTGGTTAATCTTTTTATTCGCCCTGACAATTTTGAAAAACATAAATGCAAGAGCTACAATAAAAACCAGGGTTATAAGAAGCCCTATTATCAGATATTTTTCGCGTAATCGTTGTTCACTTATTTTAGCCTCCTTAAGCTCAATTTCCATTTTTTGCTCCCGCGTCAGTTCATTTGCCTCCTGAAGCGTTGAAACTGTTTTCTCAAGTTCCACGCTTTTTTCACTCAATATTTTTTCAGTAGAATGTTTTTCAGACTCAGCTATGTTTACTTTTCTTGCTGCTTCGGTTGTGATTTCGGTCATTTTTTGTTCTTTTATCTTGCGGTCAATAGCTGAGTACAACTCGAAGTATTCATGAGATTTTGCATCATTGCCTTGCTTTTCATAAATATCAAAGGCAACTCCATAACAGCGTTTAAGCAGAACGATATCGTTTAATTCTTTTGACAGGCTTATTGCATTTTCTATATGTTCTATTGCGCTGTCAAAACCTGAAATTTCATTTTCAGCCAGGGCAATATTGGCCAAGACATTAATAATTTCTGCCTTATTGTTAATTTGTTTACGAAACTCAAGCTCCTTTCTTAAATGAAAAATGGCTTTTTGATAATTTTCATTCTCGAGGTAAACCATTGCAAGGCTATTTTGCGAAATCATTTGTCCACGACGATTGCCTAAACGAGTGTTTATTTCAAGTACTTTCTGATAATAATCTGCTGCTTCAGTAAGACGATTTGCACTACGAAGTAAATATGCAGATTGGTTGTATAATTGTGCTGCATCAGTTTCTTTCCCTTCCTCAAGAAAGAGAGCAGCCTTAGAATCATTTTCTCTAAGCTGGGTGTTTATATCAGTTTGAGAGTATATTGGAGTAAGAAACGTCAACACTGAAAGAATCAGAATCCCTTTCACTAGAATCTTTCTCATTGCGTGGTCAATAATTATCATTTCACAAGGCTTAAATTTTCAAAATCAATCCAGACTAAATTTTGAAACCAAGTATTAAAATATCATCTACTTGTTCATTGTCCCCCATCCAATCGATAATTGTACGGGAAAGTTTCTCTTTTTGTTTAATTAAAGGCATAGTATGTATTTCAATCAGTAAATCCTGGAATTGTTTGTAACGGAACTTTTTATTTCTAGGTCCTCCAAACTGATCAGCATAACCATCAGTAAAAAGGTAAATCATATCTCCTTTGTGTATATCAATGTCATGATTTGCGAAAGGTTTATCAAAATTCAAATGGATTCCAATTGGCATGCGATCGCCTTTAACAATATTTAATTCTCCATCGCTAATTATGTAAAATGGATTATTAGCTCCGGCAAATTGTATTTTATTATTTTTCTCATCAATTATGGCAAGAGAGATATCAAGACCATCTGCGGCTTCCCCAAGCTCTCCTTTTTGTTTTAATAATTTCATTACCAGTTTTCTGAGCTCAAACAATATTTCATTTGCGTTTTTAGCAATTTTTTTACCTAAGATTTCATTGAGAAAAGCAATACCTGCCATTGTCATAAATGCGCCAGATATTCCATGTCCTGTGCAATCACCAACACCAATAATTTTCCGATCATCTAATCTGCCAGCCCAATAAAAATCTCCACTTACAATATTTCGGGCCATATTTAAAATAAAGTGCTCTGAAATAGTTTCAGCAATAAACTCATCGGTAGGGAATATGGCTTTTTGTATGCGTTTTGAATAGCGAATGTCATCTAGGATGTCTTTTTTTTGCATTGCTACCCTGTCTCTTTGCTGAGTAACTAAAATGTTATTTTTTTCCAATTGCGATTTTTGCAATTTTATTTCCTTTATTTTTTGCACGAGATTTAACGCAGATCGCACTTTTATAAGAAGCTCAAACTTGCTAAATGGCTTAGAAATAAAATCATTCGCTTCAACCTTATAAGCATTTTCAAGACTCTCTGTAGCAGATAATACAATAATTGGAACATCTGATATTAAGCTATTATTTCTTATCTCCTTTATTGCCTCAATCCCATTCATTACAGGCATCATAACATCCATAATGATTAAATCGGGGATCAATTTATTCGCCATTTCGCAAGCCTCTCGGCCGTCTTTCGCATAAATTAAGCTTACCCTACTTCCTAATATTTCAAGAACTTCAGCAATTATTTTATAGGATAATGCTGAGTCATCAGCGATAAGTATTTTGTATTCAATTTTGCTCATTAACAGACTGTTATGTATCTACTTACTTGAAAATTATTCATTATTAATTCTGAGGTAAAAGATTTAAGTCATTTTCACTGTCATTAATTGTTCGACTTCAGTAATGGATTTAGGAATGGGACTGCCAAGAACTCTGTAGCCAGTTGATTTAACAAGCACATTATCTTCGATTCGAATCCCACCGAAATTTTTATACGCTTCAAGCTTTGAATAGTTTATAAATTCTTCAAATTTTTTATCTGATTGCCAAATATCAATTAATATGGGAATAAAATATATGCCGGGCTCAACTGTCAATACAAATCCAGGTTGAAGAGTTCTGCTTAATCGCAGGTTGGCAGTTCCAAATTGATCACTGCGTTTCATGTTTTCTTCATATCCGACATAGTTTTCACCAAGATCTTCCATATCATGTACATCCAGGCCCATCATATGTCCCAGTCCATGTGGAAAAAATAAAGCATGTGCTCCGGCTTCAACTGCATCTTCAGGTTCACCTTTCATTATTCCTAAATTAATTAGTCCTTTAGTAATTTGCAGAGAGGCTTGATGGTGCAGATCTGCATATTTTATTCCTGGTTTTATTTTTCGAATAATATCCTCTTCAACAGCAAGAACTAATCCGTAGATTTCTTTTTGTTGCATACTGAACTTACCTCCAACCGGAATAGTACGTGTTATGTCAGAGGCATAATGCATATTGCTTTCAGCTCCGGCATCTATCAAAAGCAACTGCCCTTCCCTAATTTTGTTTGTATGGTGTTCATTATGCAGTATTTCACCATGCACTGAGCAAATTGGAGAATATGCAAATTCAAGATCGCTCCCTTTCACTATTTTGGTCATCTCAGCTACAATTTCATATTCATAAATGCCAGGAAAAGCCATTTTCATAGCCTGGATATGCATGGGAAGGGTTACATTATTAAGAACCTTTTCAATCTCATCAATTTCTGTTTCTGATTTTACAGATCGTTGTTCAACGATGGCTTGAATCAAATCAGTTGAACAATGGTTTGAAATTTCCAGGACAGGAATTTCCAATACTTTGGAAAGGAATATCTGTCTGTCGGTAGGATAAGCCGGTAGGTAATGGATTTCTTGTTTATTTTTTTTCAATTGAGACACTATGGAGTTGAAATCAGAGGCAGGAAGTACTTTCTTAATACCTGCTTTATCAGCCAAATTCTGCAAACTCAATTGTGGGCCACTCCAAATCTGATCATCAATTGTTAAGGGATCTCCAAAGAGAATTTCTTCATTATTATCGCAATCCAGGAGAAAAAAATAGTTTGGAGTATCAATTCCCACATAGTACAGAAAAGAACTATCTTGTCGGAACGGAAGAGGATTTCCAGTATAATTTCTTGGAATAAGCCTGTTCCCAAATAGGATTATCTTCCCTGTTTTTATTTGTTCTCTTAAAATCCTCCGTCTTTTAATATACTCCTGAGTATCCATAGTAACTCTGTTCGATAAAGCACTTTTTGTAAGTTAGTTTATTTGATTGAAGAAATAAAAATTATCTATCAAGAATCTTTTCTATATGGATCAAATATCTAGATAATATCATATGAGCAAAAAATTAATTTTTACGAATAGGCTTGCAATATCATTCATGATTTGTATATTCGCATAGATACTTGTGCGGTGTAAATTTTTAATTAACAAAAAATTACTATGCCATATCGTCGATTACCAAATACTGATGCAGCGCGTCATAAGGCTTTAACAGTTGCATTCCAAAAAGGAAGGGATATTCCTCCATTTAAGCTGGCGTTTTCTCAAAGCACCTTCAGACATATTCAATCCTTTCTCCCCTCATTTGAAAAGGCTATGTCTGAAACTAAGCAGGCTTATACAAATCAGGTAAAGAAGAATAAGGATTATCTTAAGGTGCAGAAAAAAGCCAAAATGTACATATCTCATTTTATCCAGGTAGTTAATATGGCCATCATCAGAGGTGATCTTTCAGAAAATGTTCGGGAATTTTTTGGCATGCATGACAATAATTACAAATTGCCGGTTCTAAATTCTGAGGCAGATTTGATAAAATGGGGAGAAAAGCTTATTCATGGTGAAAATCTTAGGAAAGCCAAAGCATTAAATCCTATAACTAATCCTACTATTGCAGTAGTAATGGTAAGATATGAGCAGTTTTTGGATGCATATAAGTTTCAAAAAACTCTTCAGAAAAGCTACCAACGTTCCCAGGAGCATTTGGCTGCAATGCGAAAAGATGCAAATAAGATCATTTGTGACATATGGAATGAAGTAGAGGAGACATATAAACAACTTTCTGAAGGAGAAAGACGAGCTAAAGCTGAAGAATATGGCCTTGCCTATGTTTTTCGAAAAAGTGAATTAAAACACAACTAATTATTCCAGTTCTCTATTGCTTTTCCAATCCCTTCTTAAAATATTGATGAGTAAATAGCAATAACAGACTTGAGATTGCAATGCTTATTGTAAGTTCCAAAAATCCTGAATTGCTGTAATTCTCAAGAACATCAGTCCCTTGAATATCTCCCCGAGTTGAATAGAAGATCAAACTGACTGCTATTGCATTATTAAGAAAGTGTGCCCATACCGCCAGCCAGACATTTTTACTCCAGAAAAACAGATATCCAAAATATATACCGAGAACAAGGCGAGGCAGGAAGCCGTAAAATTGAAGGTGAATTCCGCTAAAAATCACAGCTGCAATAAAAATAGACAGATGACTTTTTCTTGTCCACTGAAGCAAGACTTTCTGAATGACACCCCGAAATAGAAATTCCTCGCCTATGGCAGGCAAAATAGCAATCATGAATAAATTAAGAAGATATGCTGATATATTCATGTTTTCGGTCATTCTTATAGTCAGCTCATTTCTTTCAGATTCCATTTGTTGTAACTTGTTTTCAAATAAAGAGAGCCATTCAGGGAATTTTAAGGAGCTGTTCCATTCCAAAAGGAATTGAATTGCAGGCATAGAGCTTATGAGAGTAATCAATACGATCAGGCCTATATAAGAAGATTGAGCAGAAGTACTTATGGAGATGAACCCTTCTCCTTTTTTAAATAATAAATAATTCAGAAGTATTGCAGGCACTATAAAAAGACCAATTGTCTGCGAAATCTGGAACAATTGTAATATAGATAAGTCGGCTTCAGATAAACCTTCTGAAAGAAGGAGATTAAGTTCTTTGAATGAGATGGAATAAACAGGAATTACAATAAGAATCGTGCAGAAAGTAATCAGAAAATAGCTGATGAGAATGATGAATAATGCAAAAAGCAGTCTGGTTGGGGGATTGGAGTTTGCAAACAATTCTCTTAAAATGCTCATATTCATAAAGATGACTAATCAGATCGAAGAAAAAAGATATTTCTAAATTTGAGGGCTAATTTAATGAAATCAAAAGAAGAAGAGTCTTTGTGAAAATAGGAGATACTGAATTAGGAGAACAGCCTTTGTTTCTGGCGCCCATGGAGAACATTACGGATCCATCCTTTCGATTTGTATGCAAACATTTTGGAGCGGACGTAATGTATACTGAATTTATTTCATCGGATGGTTTGATACGTGATGCGCAGAAAAGCCTTGAAAAGCTTAACATCTATGATTATGAACGTCCGATGGGTATCCAGATATACGGTCACCTGGTGGATGCAATGGTAGAATCTGCGAAAATAGCAGAGACAAGAAATCCTGAATTTATTGACATCAACTTTGGTTGTCCGGTGAAAAAAATCTCTAAACGAGGTGCCGGAGCGGGAATGCTTGGCAATATTCCCTTAATGGTTGAAATGACTGAAGCCATAGTAAAGGCAGTGAAGGTGCCGGTTACTGTTAAAACCCGGTTAGGATGGGATCATGAAAATAGAAATATAGTGGAGATAGCTGAAAGACTGCAAGATGTAGGGATTAAAGCATTAACTATTCATGGCAGGACGAAAGCACAACTTTATAAGGGGGCGGCAGACTGGTCTCTGATAGGGGAAGTGAAAAACAATCCTCGAATGCATATTCCCATAATCGGGAACGGGGATGTTGTTTCAGCGGATAGAGCAAAGGAGAATTTTGATAAATACGGAGTGGATGGCATTATGATAGGCAGAGGAGTTGTTGGCAGGCCATGGATATTCAGAGACATCAAAACATACCTTGAAACCGGAGAATATGCAATACCACTTACAACTTCTGAAAAGGTAGAACTTGCAAAGCTACATTTCACAAAATCTTTGGAAATAAAAGGAGACAAAGTGGGCGTTTATGAAATGAGAAGACATTTCTCGAATTATTTTAAAGGGCTGAAAGATTTTAAAGAAACACGCTTAAAACTATTGACTACTTATGAGCCTGAATTGATTTTTGTTCAGCTTGATCAGATAAAAGAAAAATGGGGGAGTGACCCGGGAGAATTCTCTCCCGGATCAAATAGTTTATAATAACATGTAAACAAGAGAAGCACTTGCAGAGTACTCTAAATTATTGTACTTGTAATCAGGTGGAGTATTATAATTTGCATAGAGGTAGCTTAAGGATGAATTAATTCTTAAACGAATTCGCGGGGAAATGTAATAATTGAGATTAAATCCTAAGCTGGAAGTTGATATTGTCCTTTTTGGTTCATCTCCCTCTTCAGGAGTGTATTTATCAAAATAAACAGATTCAGATACAAGAAGCTCCATTGAAGTTCTTGAATTTGGGAAGTAACCAAAAACTAAGGAAAAATAGTTTTCGATGCGAAATACATCTTCTTTATCAGTATTTTCAGGAGTAGGAGGATTATCAGTTATAACTTTTCGAAATGATTTTGATACTCCGAATTCATTGAGAAGTGAAAATTGCCAGTAAAGATTCAGAGGTTTTTCATAGCTTAGCCTTGCAAGTAATTTTCCACCAAGTTCACGATCTAAAAGGGAACTTTCAGTTGAAGTTGTATTTGCCGGTGGATATTCTTCGTCTGCAGATTCAGCTGTCTTATAGAACTCGATTTCAGGTGAAATACCTCCGGAGACTCTGAACCCAGATTCTCGAACAGGGCCGGCAGAGTAATCCCAGTTGTCATTCAAAAGGGTAAAATACACAATGTCTTCCGAGTCAATAAGTCCTTTTTCCAACAGGAAAGAATTGATTTGTTCCAGTTCCCATATCTTTTTTTCTCTGGAATCGAACATGCGTTCATTTTGCACCTCAGAGATTTTAATTGAAAGCTGATGTATGTCTTCCTGTGTAACTTCGCGGGTCAATTTTCCAGCCTTGTTCAGGTCATCCAGAATATATACAGCCAGACGGGCATCTTCGACTCTTTCAATTCGTCCCCAACCTGCTAGTATCGGAATGGATGCTCCTATATTAGTTGAGGTTTGCTGCTGTTTATTTATATAGGTAACTTCTCCTGCATCGTCAATATCTTCTTGATTTGAGCGATTAAAAGAATTTCTATAATTAAATGTAAGGTCTTGCTCAAGAAAGAATTTTCCTCCCAGGTATTCTCTGAATGTACCTGAATAAAACAAAAAAGGAGACATATCAAAGTCCTTATCATTGTTATTATCGTTCTTGTAAGAGTTAATTGTGATGTTTGGTAAATTAGCTGAAACAGACTGGGTAATTTGAAATTTAGCACTATTTAAGTAATAACTATAAGTAGGTGAAATTGCAGCTGAAAATCTCTGAATTAATGATCTATAAGGATCATTGTCTCCGTCTTGAGTTTTCAGGGATGAGTAGTCGGTTGTCAGGTAAAAATTAAAATTAAGTGCATGCCTTTTCAGATAGGGAAGCTTGTAATCGCATAGATCATAGTCGATGGTAGAGTTCTGTGCACTAAGTGGTGCAGGTATTAAAATGGAGAACAGCAGTATTGCTGAAAGCAGTAGGTGTGTTTGTTTCATAATTGTGAGATTTAGTGTAACAAATATATAGATTTATAACGTGAAGTAAAGGTTGCAATAAACGTGCCATCGGATAAGGGTTATGGCAGATCCGGGAAAATTAAAAGATGTTTTAGAATTTGATTTTAACTCCGTTGGGTGGGGGATAATCTATATTGTAATGCAGTCCGCGGCTTTCTTCACGACGCATAGCCATTTTAATAATAAGATAACCCACATTGATAAGATTCCGTAACTCGCAAAGTTTTACGGAAAGTATTGATTTGCGATACAATTCTTCAGTTTCCTTATAAATGATTTCCAATCGATCCAAAGCTCGCTTAAGACGCAGATTTGAACGAACAATGCCCAGGTATACGCTGAATATTTGCTGCATTTCACGGTAATTCTGAGTGATAAGTACCATTTCTTCCGGATGGGTTGCCCCTTTGTCATTCCAATCTGGGATATCTTTATTAATAGAATGGTTTTTATAATTAATTAAGGCATGTTTTGCTGCTTTATCGGCATATACAATGGCTTCGAGTAGAGAGTTGGATGCCAATCTGTTAGCACCATGTAATCCTGTTGATGAGACTTCTCCTGCGGCATATAATCTTTGAATCCAGCTGCAACCATTCATATCAACCTTTATACCGCCGCACTGGTAATGTGCCGCCGGAACAACAGGAATGTAATCATTTGCAATATCTATTCCCAGACTTTTGCATTTTTCATTGATGTTTGGAAACTGCGTCCGAAGTTCAGTAGCATCAAGGTGTCTGCAATCCAGGTAAACATAATCATCGCCTCGTATTTTCATTTCATGGTCAATAGCACGGGCAACTATATCACGTGGTGCTAATGACCCACGCTTATCGTATCTGTTCATAAATTCATTTCCATCAATTGTTTTGAGGATTGCTCCATGTCCTCTCACAGCTTCAGAGATAAGGAAAGAAGGCCGTTCATTTGGATTATACAGAGATGTTGGATGAAACTGTACAAATTCCATATTTTCTACTGTCCCTTTTGCACGGTAAGCCATAGCTATGCCATCTCCGGTAGCTATTACAGGATTTGTAGTTGTGGAATAAAGATTTCCTGTACCACCTGTGGCCATCATGGTCACTTTTGATAAAAAAGTGACAACAGTGTTTTTCTTTATATCAAGGGCATAAGCACCATAACACTCAATATCGGTTAAATTTCTTTTTACTAATCTTCCCAGGTGATGCTGAGTTAATAAATCAATAGCAAAAAAATGTTCGTAAACGTCTATGTTTTTATGGCTTTTGACCCTGTTTGACAGCGCCCTTTGTATTTCACTCCCGGTTTTATCTTTGTGGTGTAGAATTCTATGTTCCGAATGGCCACCTTCACGAGCCAGATCAAATTTTCCATCTTTTTCCTTGTCAAATTTGGTTCCCCACTCAATCAATTCTACGATTTGTGTATGAGCTTCTTCAACAATCATTCTAACGACTTCTTCGTTACATAAGCCATCGCCGGCAATCATAGTGTCCTTAATGTGCTTTTCAATGTTGTCAGGCTTATATGTTACAGCAGCAATTCCACCTTGAGCATAAAAGGTATTGGTTTCATGTAATTCTGTCTTTGTAAGAATTGCAACTTTTCCTTTGTCTGCAACTTTAAGAGCAAAACTTAATCCGGCAAGACCCGATCCTATTACCAAAAAATCATATGCTTTTTTCATCTTCTTTAGAAGATACAATTGAAAACCATGTACAAAATTAGTGTATTCTAGAGAGAATCAGAATTTAGTCGCCAAATACACCGTTAATAAATGCAAAAACAGCACTTCCCAAGCCAATTATTCCAAGGGTAGCAATCATTCGCCATAGAGTATCTCTATCGGCATAATTCCAGATAGCCATGATGCATAATACTATGCTGCCAATTATGCAAATGCTAATAAGACTGAATGCGATGGTTTTAATAAGCTTTGCATTGAAAAATCCTTTGTTTCCTATTTTCATGATAAATCTTTTTAAAGATCAAAACCGATATCTCGTCTGAAATGTTTATTATCGAATTCAATAATTTCTGCATTTTTGTATGAAACCTTCAGTGCGTCTTTTAAATTAGAACTAAGGGAACTTATGGATATCACCCTTCCTCCGTTTGTTATTATTTCCCCATCTTTCAAGATTGTGCCTGCATGAAATGGAATGCTTTCAGTTACTTTTTCCAGATTTGTAATGATCTTCCCTTTTTCATAAGCTTCGGGGTATCCACCTGAAACGAGCATAACAGTAACACATGTTCTCTCATCAAATACAATATTTATATTGTCCAGTTCTTTTTTCGCAACAGCTTCAAAAATATCAACAAGATCAGTTTTCAATCTGGGAATGATTACTTCGGTTTCAGGATCGCCCATACGTACATTGTACTCAATAACATAAGGCTCATTATTACAATTCATAAGACCGAAAAATATAAATCCCTTGTAATCTAAATCTTCTTTTTGCAATCCTTCAATAGTGGGAATAATAATTCGATCCTCAACTTTCTTCAGGAATATTTCATCTGCAAATGGAACCGGAGACACACAACCCATTCCTCCTGTATTAAGTCCGGTATCGCCTTCACCAATTCGTTTGTAGTCTTTTGCTTCCGATAAAATTTTATATGATTTGCCATCTGTGATAACAAATACTGACAACTCGATTCCTTTAAGGAATTCTTCAATTACTACTTTTTCACTCGCTTGCCCAAATTTTCCATCAAGCATAAGCTTTAGTTCTTGTTGTGCTTCCTCCAGTGAGTCAATAATCAACACTCCCTTGCCAGCGGCAAGTCCGTCCGCTTTTAATACATAAGGAGGCTTCATAGTTTCTAAAAAAGAAAGCCCTTCATTTAAATTATCTTTTGTAACACTGAAATGCTGTGATGTGGGAATGTTATTTCTCAGCATAAAGTCGTTGGCAAATTCTTTGCTTCCCTCAAGCCGGGCACCTTTAGAACCGGGGCCAATAACAGGTATGTTTTTTAAAGACGGTTCTGATTGAAAAAAATCACGAAATCCATTAACAAGGGGATCCTCCGGACCCACAATAACCATATCTACTTTATTGTCTATTGCAAATCGGCCA